>NZ_JAGMUE010000135.1:51573-81940 GCF_019049165.1 Streptomyces sp. AC627_RSS907 | reverse complement strand
CGGTGGGGCGGTGGCGGGGGCGGGGTGCGGGGGCGGCGGGGGACCGGAGGGCGGATGAGGACGCCGTGCCGCTCGGGCTGTACGACCAGGATGCCGACGGCGGTGACGGTGCGCCGTACGATCACCTGCCGGTCGATCCCCCGGCGGGGCCGCTGCGCGGGTCCTGAGCGGCGGGGCCGCGCCGGGGCGGCCCAGGGCACTTCTCGCCCCCGCCGCCCCTTTCCTTCCCGTCCCCGGGGACTGCGCCCCCAGACCCCGTATTCGGCCCGAACGGCCTCGCCCTCAGACGCCGGACGGGCTGGGAACCGCCCGCTCCGGCGTCGAGCGGGGGCCGGGTCAGTCCCCCGTGTCCAGCAGGTCCCGCAGTTGTTCCGGCAGGTGCCGGTCGCAGGACTGCTGGGCCTCGTTGGTCAGGGCGTCGTTCTCGCAGGTGTAGTAGTCGCGGTAGACCAACTGGGCGCCGAAGGAGGCGGCGACCAGGACGAGGGCAAGGGAGGACGTGACCAGGCCGCTGATCGCGGCGGTGCGCTGCGGCCGGCCGGTCTGCTCGGGCGGCGGGGCCGGGGTGTCCGGGTCGCCGGCGGCGCGGACCTTGGCGTTCAGCGCGCTGATCCCCCAGTACAGACCCAGGGCACCGAGCAGCAGGGCCACGTACGGCCACGTGAAGAGCGCGAAGAACAGGGCCCACATACCGCTCAGCAGGGCATAGCGGGCGCGCCGCTGGGCCGGGTCCGCCGGGTCCCAGCGCGGGCCTCCGCCGCCCTGGCCCTCGGGGCCCGAGCCGCCGGGACGCTCGCCGAAGTTGCCCGCGGAACGGCCGGGCTGCCGGTCGCTCCACTGGCGGCCCCACGGTGAACGCCCGCCGCCGTCACCCTGCGAGCCCCGGGAGTCGTCGCCCGACGGGTGCCGCGGCTGCCAGGGGCGGTCCGGCGTGCCCTCCGGGGGCGGGGCGAACGGATTGTCCTCCTGGGATGCGCCGCCCCGCTCGCCGCCGGTCTCCCGGTCCGAGGAGGAGTCGGGCGGCGAGGAGGGACGTTCCCGCAGCACGACGGCGCTGCGCCCCCCTGGCTGCGCCGACTGCTGGGGGAGCGTGAGCAGTCGCGGGCTGCGGTCCGGCATCAAGTGAGCGTCTTCCCCTTGGCGATAACGAACTGGCGGCAACGGAATGGAGAGTACGAACTGGGCGGCACGACTGGTGAACGCGTGGGGCGCAGGTCGCGTTCCCGGTCCGGCTCCACGCAGACGCTACCTCCCGGCCGCGCCCCCGTCCCGTGGGGGCCGTCCGGTGTGCCGGTATCGTTGCTGACGGTCGGCTGCTTCGTAGACTTCCCCGTATCCCGGGGCGCGAAGCATTCGTAGGACCGCACAAACCCGCGAATGCGCGAGCCGACCGCAGACCCGCTCCCCCGAGAAAGGCCCCCACCGTGGCCGCCAAGCCCGTGGCCCAGCGCGCCAAGCGCCTCGTCGTGCTGGTCTCCGGATCCGGTACGAATCTGCAGGCGCTCCTCGACGAGATCGCCGCCACCGGCGTCGAGGCCTACGGAGCCGAGGTCGTGGCCGTCGGCGCCGACCGCGAAGGCGTCGAGGGGCTCGCGCGCGCGGAGCGCGCCGGGCTGCCGACCTTCGTACGAAAGGTCAAGGACTACGGGACCCGCGAGGAGTGGGACGCGGCGCTCGCCGAGGCCGTCGCCGCCCACGAGCCCGACCTCGTCGTCTCGGCCGGGTTCATGAAGATCGTGGGGAAGGAGTTCCTGGCGCGGTTCGGCGGGCGTTTCGTCAACACCCACCCCGCCCTCCTCCCCAGCTTCCCGGGAGCCCACGGTGTGCGGGACGCGCTCGCGTACGGCGCCAGGGTCACCGGCTGCACCGTCCACTTCGTCGACGACGGCGTCGACACCGGGCCGATCATCGCGCAGGGCGTGGTGGAGGTCCGGGACGAGGACGACGAGAGCGCTCTGCACGAGCGCATCAAGGAAGTCGAGCGAAGGCTGCTCGTCGATGTCGTGGGGCGGCTCGCCCGCAACGGCTATCGCATTGAGGGACGAAAGGTAGTTATCCAGTGACCGCCACCGCCGAGAGCAACAAGCGGGCCATCCGTCGCGCGCTCGTCAGCGTCTACGACAAGACCGGGCTGGAGGAGCTGGCGCGCGGGCTGCACGAGGCCGGCGTCGAGCTCGTCTCCACCGGCTCCACCGCCGGGCGGATCTCCGCGGCCGGCGTGCCCGTCACCAAGGTCGAGGAGCTGACCGGCTTCCCCGAGTGCCTGGACGGCCGCGTCAAGACCCTGCACCCCAAGGTGCACGCCGGCATCCTCGCCGATCTGCGCCTGGACAGCCACCGGCAGCAGCTCGACGAGCTGGGCGTCGAGCCGTTCGACCTGGTCGTGGTCAACCTCTACCCGTTCCGTGAGACGGTCGCCTCGGGGGCCACCCCCGACGAGTGCGTCGAGCAGATCGACATCGGCGGCCCCTCGATGGTGCGCGCCGCCGCCAAGAACCACCCGTCCGTCGCCGTGGTCACCAGCCCGGCCCGGTACGCCGACGTCCTGTCGGCCGTGCAGGACGGCGGCTTCGACCTGGCCGCCCGCAAGCGGCTGGCCGCCGAGGCCTTCCAGCACACGGCCGCGTACGACGTCGCCGTCGCCTCCTGGTTCGCCTCCGAGTACGCCCCCGTCGACGAGTCGCGGTTCCCCGACTTCCTCGGCGCCACCTACGAGCGCGCGCACACCCTGCGCTACGGCGAGAACCCGCACCAGCCCGCCGCGCTCTACACCTCCCCCGAGGGCGGCGGCCTCGCCCAGGCCGAGCAGCTGCACGGCAAGGAGATGTCGTACAACAACTACACGGACACGGACGCCGCCCGCCGTGCCGCGTACGACCACGCCGAGCCCTGCGTCGCGATCATCAAGCACGCCAACCCGTGCGGCATCGCGGTCGGCGCGGACGTCGCCGAGGCGCACCGCAAGGCGCACGCCTGTGACCCGCTGTCCGCGTTCGGCGGCGTGATCGCGGTGAACCGCCCGGTCTCCAAGGAGATGGCCGAGCAGGTCGCGGAGATCTTCACCGAGGTCATCGTGGCGCCGGACTACGAGGACGGCGCCCTCGAAGCCCTCACCAAGAAGAAGAACATCCGCGTGCTGCGCGCCCCCGAGGCGCCCGCCGCCCCGGTCGAGGTCAAGCCCATCGACGGCGGCGCCCTCCTCCAGGTCACCGACCGCCTCCAGGCCGACGGCGACGACCCGGCCACCTGGACGCTCGCGACCGGCGAGGCGCTGTCCGAGGCGGAGCTGGCCGAGCTGGCCTTCGCCTGGAAGGCCTGCCGCGCCGTCAAGTCCAACGCGATCCTCCTCGCCAAGGACGGCGCCTCGGTCGGCGTCGGCATGGGCCAGGTCAACCGGGTCGACTCCGCGAAGCTGGCGGTGGAGCGGGCGGGCGCCGAGCGCGCGCAGGGGGCGTACGCCGCCTCCGACGCGTTCTTCCCCTTCCCGGACGGGCTCGAGATCCTCACCGCCGCGGGCGTGAAGGCCGTGGTCCAGCCGGGTGGCTCCGTCCGCGACGAGCTGGTCGTCGAGGCGGCGAAGAAGGCCGGCGTGACGATGTACTTCACGGGGACGCGGCACTTCTTCCACTGATCACTGACGATCACTGGTCACTGATCCCTGGTCATTGGTGACTGGTCACTGGTCGCCGGGTCACTGATCACCGAGCACGCGCGAGGGCGCGGCGCCACGAGCGACAGCGTGGCGCCGCGCCCTCGCGCGTGCCGCGTGCCTGCCGCGTGTCCTCGTCCGTCCGTGCGGCGTCAGGCTCCGCGCTTCCGCACTCCTACCTCTGGCCAATTCCTTACAGTCGATCACCGTCAGGCCGTCGATCGCCCATACTGGTGCGACCCATCCCGGTGATCAGCGCAGTGAGGACCCGGCCGTTTCATGACCACTCACCCGGCCGGTCCCCGGCCGCGCACACCCGTCTGGGCGGTCCCGGTGCTATGGACCGTCCTCCTCGGCCTGTGGGGGCTCTCCCGACAGGACAGCGTGTGGCGGGACGAGGCGGCGACCTGGCTGGTGGCCCAGCGGTCGACCGGACAGATATGGCACACGCTCCAGCACGCGGACGTCGTGCACGGGCTCTACTACCTGTGGATGCACGCCCTCTTCAGCTGCTTCGGGCCCGGCATCACGACCCTGCGGCTGCCCTCCGTGCTGGCCATGGCCGCGGCGGCGGCCTGCGTCGCGGTTATCGGTCGTCGGCTGGGCGGGTTCCGGACGGGTCTGGTGGCCGGACTGGCCCTGGCGCTGCTCCCGGCCGTGCAGTTCCAGCTCCAGGACGGCCGCTCGTACGCGCTGGTCGCGGCCGGTGTCGGACTCTCGACCCTGCTGCTGGTCTCGCTGCTGCGGGAGCCCGGCCGGACGGCGAGGTGGGCCGCCTACGGCGGCGTGGTCCTGGTGGGGGCGCTGCTGCACTGGCTCTCCCTGCTGGTCCTTCCCGCGCACGCCGTGACGCTGATCTGGACGCGGGCCGGGCGCGGGGTGTGGGCGCGGTGGGCCGGGGCCTCGGCGTTCGCCGTGGCCGGGGTGCTGCCACTGGTCCTCTACAGCCGGGGCCAGTCCGGGCAGGTGGCCTGGATACCGCCCCTGACCTGGCAGACGGTGATCGCCCCGGCGGTGCTGCTGTCGGTGGGAGGGCTCGCCGCCCTGCTGGACCGCCCGAGGGCGGGTCGGCTGTCGGTGGCGGCCGTCGGGTTGCCGCTGCTGGCGGTGCCGCAACTGGGCCTGATCGGGCTCTCGTTCGTCCAGCCGGTGTTCCTGGACCGGTACATCGCGTTCAGCCAGCTCGGACTGGCCCTGCTGATCGGCGCCGCAGTCGACGCGGCGGCACGGGCCGCGGCACCGCGGTTTCCGCGGGCGTCCGTGTGGCTGGTCCCCGCGGTGGTCCTCGTGGCGGTGGTCGCCCTGCTGCCGCAGTCCCTGGGCACACGGTCGCCGAGCAGCAGGGTGGACGACGTGCTGGCGGTCGCGGACCACGTGCGCAGGTTGCACAGGGACGGGGACGCGGTGCTCTTCGTCCCCGCGTTCCGGCGTGACACCGCGCTGGTCTCGCCCGGCGCGTTCACCGGACTGCGCGACATCGCGCTGACCCGGAGCCCCGAGGAGTCCGGGACGCTGGGCGGTGTGGAGGCGGAGCCGGCCAGGATCCGCGCCCTGACGCTCGCCGAGCGGCGGGTTCTGCTGGTGACGGACGCGTCCCTGCCGGACGGGGCGGTACCGGGCGCGCGGGACGGAGCGAAGATGGCCGTCCTGCGCGAGTACTTCACGGTGGTGGCGGACGAGCGGGTCCGCGGACGGCGGGTGACTGTCTACGAACGCCGACCCGACCGGACGCCCTGCCCCTCTGGCTCCTGCCCCTCGGCCCCCTGACTCCGGGAGCCCTTGACCCCCTCGGCCCTCTGACTCCCGAAGCCCCTGGCCCCTTGTGCCCTGTCCCCTGGCCCCCTGACTCCCGGAGCCCTTGACCCCTGTCCCCTGACCCCCTGCCCCCGTACCTCAAGGACCGGTGACCTGACGGCGGTGGCCTCCGGGCCCTCCTGGAGAGAGGGGCGGAGGCCACCGCCGTCAGGCGGGTTCAGGTCAGCAGGGGCGCAGGGACCAGATCGGGTCCCAGGTGGCCGTGCCGGCCTGGTAGGCGGTGGACGTCCAGCGGACGCTGCCGTCCTGGTTGAAGAACTTCGCCACCGTGCCCGGTGTCTGGTTGTTGGTGAACGGGCCGTCGCCGGTCCAGTTGGTGACGTTCCACGTCTGGCACTTGTAGAAGTCGAACTTGGTGCCCTTGACGACCATGCACAGGTGGCCGTAGCCGCAGGCCAGGTCCTGCGCGGCCTTGGTCCTGGGCGCCTTGGTGACGGTCAGGCCCTCGTACGTGACCACGTCGGCGGTCACGCTCAGGGGCTTCGGCTTGTCGGCCAGCACCTCGTCGGCCGCCCGCTGGAGAGCGGTGACGCGGGTGCCGGCCGGGTCGGCGGCGGTGGCCGCGACCGTGGAGCCGGCGACCAGGGCCGATGCCGCGAGGAGCAGCGCGGCGGGCTTGGTGATGTTCACTGTTGTTCCCCCATGAACGTCGGTGTCTCGTACCGCCGAAGCGGTGTGCTCACACCGTGCCCGGGACGCCCGCCGCGCGGTACCTCGCAACTCCCAGGGTCACTTCCGCGCGGGCGGCGTGTACTCCTTGAGGTAGTGGGCGACGCGGTCGGCGTAGGCGCGGTGCTTCGGGGGAACTCCGCCCGCGTCGTTCACTTTGGCGTACGACGTCCGGTAGGCCGCGGCGATCAGTACCCGGCGATCGCCCGGCAGGCCGGCGTCGAGGCGCGGAGCGATCCAGCACAGGTAACGGCCCATCGCCGGGATGGACTCGGCGGGCGGGAACGGGGGTTCGGGGACGGTCTCACCTGGTGTGCCGTCCTCGTTCATCCACCAGCGCAGGACGGACGGGGTCCAGCGGGCGATGCCGTACTCGTTCGTCACGGGGTCGGAGAGGTCCGGGTCGAAGTCGCTCTCGACCTTCAGTATGGCCGCGATCAGGGAGGGGCTGACCTCCTCGCGGCCGCAGTCGTGCGCCGTCTCGACGATCAGCAGGCGGTAGGCGGGCGGCACGTCCCGGTCGGTGCGCAGCTCGCCCGCGCCGTAGGAGGCGGCGGAGACGGTCACGGTGCTGCCGGAGGCCGGGGTGGCGGGGCCGGGACCGCCGTCCCCGTCGGTCCGGGCGCTGATGCCGTAGCCGAGCGCGGCGACGGCGACGCAGGCGGCGGTCCAGGCGGCGAGGACCACCCGCCGGGGGCGTGCGCGGCGCGGCAGGGCGGACCGGCCGGCGCCGCCCGTGGCCGCCGACACCCGTCGCAACAGGGCGTCGGTGCCGACGCGTTCGGCGTGCGTACGGGTCAGGCACGCGCGCACGATCTCCCGCCACGCCTCGGGCAGCGCGGGCGACAGCCGCAGCTCCTCGGTGCCGCGCGCGTAGGCGGCGCAGGCGTCGCGGCGGGCCGTCGGCGTGCCGCCGGGCAGCGGGAAGGACCCGGTGAGCACGAGGTGGGCGAGGACGCCGAAGGCCCAGACGTCGGCGGAGGGGCGGATACGCCGGCCGCGTTCGCCGATCTCGGACCAGAGCAGTTCGGGCGGGGTGTAGTCGGGGGTGGAGAAGGCGGGGGTGTAGGCGTGGGTGCCCTCCAGTTCGGCGGCCATGTTGAAGTCGGCGAGCCGGACCGAACCGTCCTTCATCAGCAGCACGTTGGCCGGTTTCAGGTCCCCGTGCACCCACCCGGCGTGGTGCAGCTGGGCCAGGCCCTCGCACACCTGGGCGACCAGCGCGGGCCCGGCGGCCGGGCGGGGGGAGGCGGACAGCAGGGCGGCCAGGGAGCCCTCCGCCTTCTCCAGTACGAGGACGGTGGCGCCGTCGAGCGCGGGGCGGGCCGGGTCGTCGACGACGAGGGTCTCGTACATCCGCACCAGCCGGGGACGCCGGAGCCGGCGGTGCAACTCGACCTCGCGTTCGACGAGTTCGCGCAGGTGCGTCAGGTGGCGGGGCGTGCCGGTGCCGGTGGGCAGGAACTTCAGGGCGGCCGTGCGCGGCAGCCCGGCCGCCTCGTCGCCGACCCGGCGGGCCTCGTACACGCTGCCGAAGGCGCCCGTCGCGATCGGCGCCCGTACCTCCCAGCCGCCGACCCGGTAGCCCTTCGGGACGGTGACGGCGTACGGCTCGGTCACCGGGGCACCTGGCGCGGCGGCGCCGTGAGGACGACGAGGTCGTCCTCCCGTACGAGGTCGAAGCGGAGCGCCATGGACACCAGGGACTCCTTCTTGCCGTTGAGCCGCGCGCCCGCCTCCGCCGTCTCCGGGCCCGGCTTCAGCCGCAGCTTCACCGCCAGGTAGTCGATGTTCCACTGGACGGAAGTGCGCGAGGCGGCCGGCCAGCCGGGCCGCAGTCGCTCGACGACCTGCTCGACGGTCGGCAGCGGCGCGTGCGGCGCGCCCCGCAGCCGCGGCTCGCACAGGGCGGCCAGGACCGCGAAGTACCGCTTGGTGCGGTCGACGGAGAAGGCCGGGGCGGTCGGCTCGCCGTCGGTGCCGTCCGCGGCGTGCAGGTAGTCGTGGCGCGGCGCCCACACCTCGACCGGCAGCAGGTCACCCGCGGCGGGCAGCACGATCCGCGAGAACTCGAACGGGATCGGCGCGTCCAGCCGGCCCGGTGCCACCTTGACGTGCTCGCCGGCGCCCTCCGGGTTCTCCACCACGTACGTCTGGTGGGACGAGAGGTTGCTCAGGGACCAGAAGGTGCCGTGGGCGGTGATCTCGCCGGCTCTGCGGGACACCCCGTCGTGCCCGATCCGCAGGCCTCCCTCGGCCACGGACCGTCCGAAGACGAGCCGTTCGCCGGGCGCGAGCCGGAACTGGGCGGGTGTACCGGCGCGGTCACCGGAGCGGCCGCGTGTGTCCTCCGGGGTCGGCGGAGGTACCACGATGATGCTGTACAAGGTGCGTCTCCCCGTGCCTGACGGCTACCCAGGTCAGACTAGGGCGACGCACCAGGGCCGTGTCTGCCCTCTTATGGGTGAGACACGGCCCTGTGACGTGAATTGGCCGGAAAGTGCCCCGGGCGCCTCAGTAGCGCGGGCGCTTGAACCAGGCGGAGCCCTTGGAGTTGCCGACGAACACGGCGATCAGGATCCCGAACACCAGGTGGACGATGCCGAGCAGGGTGAACGGGTAGACGGCGAGGATCGCGGTGAGGATGCCGAAGACCAGGGCGGTGACGCGCAGGCCGTTGCCGCCGGAGTTGAACTTCGTGGCCAGCACCGCCGCCCAGACACCCCAGACGAGCGCGAGGGCCATGAGACCCCACAGCACGCCGGTCGGGTAGTCGGCCAGTTCCTCGAACGCGGCGTCGTCCTTGGCCTTGTCGATGGTCGCGGCCGAGAGGGCGAACAGCGCGGTGCCGATGACCTGGAAGCCGACGATCACCCAGAGCAGGACGCGGGCGGTGCTGACGGTGCCCGGCATCGTGGTGGGCGCGGCACCGTACGGCTGCTGGACGGGCGGTGCCTGGGGGTAGCCGTACCCGGGCTGTCCCTGCGGCTGCTGGTAGCCGTAGCCGGGCTGCCCCTGGGGCGGCTGCTGACCCTGCGGCGCACCGTAGGGGTTGTTCGGGTCGCCGAAACTCATGGCGGTACTTCCTCCGTCGCTGTCAAGTGCGGGGACGATGCGCGGCACGACTCGGAGGAAGATTCTTCGTAGCGGTTCGTCCCCCCGGTACGGCCCCGCGGCACTGTGTCGCCCAATCGTTCTTGACCGGTCTCTTGCTTGTCCAGCCCGGCCCCGAGGTGTTGTGCAAGTGCAACCTCGTTGATCACGGCCGGACGCGACGGGGACGCGTCCCGCACCGCCGGTAGCCACCCTGCCCGGCCGGTAGCCACCCCGCCCCGCCGGAAGCCGCCGGGCACCGTTCGGGCGGTGCCCGGATGGTGGCCGGATTGGAACAGGGGGCCGGTCATCCGCGAGGATGGGGGTATGACCGCCCAGATTCTCGATGGCAAGGCCACCGCAGCCGCGATCAAGTCCGAACTGGCCGCCCGTGTGGCGGCGCTGAAGGAGAAGGGCGTCACGCCCGGCCTCGGCACCGTCCTGGTCGGCGACGACCCCGGCAGTCAGAAGTACGTCGCCGGCAAGCACCGCGACTGTGCCCAGGTCGGCATCGCCTCCATCCAGCGCGAACTGCCGGCCACGGCGACCCAGGAGGAGATCGAGGCGGTCGTCCGCGAGTTGAACGAGGACCCGGCCTGCACCGGCTACATCGTCCAGCTGCCGCTGCCCAAGGGCATCGACGAGAACCGCATCCTGGAACTGATGGACCCGGAGAAGGACGCGGACGGCCTGCACCCGATGAACCTCGGCCGCCTCGTCCTCAACGAGCCGGCGCCGCTGCCCTGCACCCCCAACGGGATCCTCACCCTGCTGCGCCGCTACGGCGTGGAGATCAAGGGCGCCGAGGTGGTGGTCGTCGGCCGCGGTGTCACCATCGGCCGCCCGATGCCGCTGCTGCTCACCCGGCGCAGCGAGAACGCCACCGTGACCCAGTGCCACACCGGCACCCGCGACCTGGCCGCCCACCTCAAGCGCGCGGACATCGTCATCGCCGCGGCCGGCTCCCCGCACCTCGTCCGGCCCGAGGACGTGAAGCCGGGCGCCGCCGTCCTCGACGTCGGCGTCTCGCGCAACGCCGAGGGCAAGATCATGGGCGACGTCCACCCCGGCGTGGCCGAGGTCGCCGCCTGGATCTCCCCGAACCCCGGCGGCGTCGGCCCCATGACCCGGGCCCAGCTGCTCGTCAACGTGGTCGAGGCGGCGGAGCGCAGTGCCGGCTGAGGGGACTGAGGGCTCCGGGAGCCCCGTGCGGTCCGAGGGTTCCGCCGGGGCTCGCGTTCCCGCGGGCGGTCGGGGGACCAAGCGGGCTGAGGGGCCCACGGGGGCCCAGGCGACGCACGAGGCCGAGGACGCCATGGACGCCAAGGACGCCATGGACGCCAAGGCCGCCGAGGAGAACACCGGGCGCCCCGGGGACATCACCGTCCGGGACCCCGTCAGCGCTCCGGACGCCGAGGGCAGGCCGCGGCGCGTCACCCGCCGGTTCCCGCTCTTCACCCGCGACACCGCGCGTCCCGAGGGCGGTGGCCGGGCCGCGCCCCGCGACGCCCCGGCGCCCGCCCGGCAGTGGCCGATCCTCACCGTGGTGCTCCTGGTCGGGCTCGGCCTGCTGCTGACCGCGCTGGACGTGTTCCGCTGGGGGACGCTGCTGGTCGGGGCCGCCCTGCTGGTCGGTGCCGCGCTGCGCTGGGTGCTGCCCGACGTCGGGATGCTCGCCGTGCGGTCGCGCTTCACGGACATCACCACCTACGGCATCCTGGGCCTCGCCATCGTCCTGCTGGCGTTGATGACCCAGCCGGATCCGGTGCTGAAGATCCCGTTCCTGAAGGACGTCCTGCACTTCACGGTCGAGTAGGGCGACCGGCACCGGCCCGCGTGCGGCGGCCCGTCCTCACCCCCGTGGAAGGACGGGCCGCCGCCGGGCTCCACACTCCTGCACACCGAACGCCCTGTTCAACGCCTGTCGGGGCGCTGTGGCACGGAAGTGACCGTTCCGCTACTCCGTCACGCGACCCGCGCAGACGTCGTTCCGGGAAGGGCGGGGCCCGTGTGCTCTGTGTGAGGGCGTATGTGCGTTCCGTGTGTCGAAGTGTCGACAAGTTCGCGGATTTACCGCCAAGTCGTTCGACAACAGGGCTAGCGTGGTCGACCGGGACGGCCGGGGGGTGGTCTGAAGAACGGCCGGGGGGCTCCGTGGGACGGGCAGGGGCTCCCTTCGGTGCACGGGAGGGCCGATGGGACACTGGACCACGGGTCGATGGGCGTGCGACGGTGCACCTTCGCGACCTCTGTGCTCCTGTGCGCCCCCACCCCGGGAGCTGAGATCCTGACCGGGCGCATCCCTGTGGGTAGCCAGAACGGGGACTCCGCGTGGGACGCCGCGCGCGAGGACCGAGCGGGGGAACGAACAGCACGTCACCGGGGGGAAGAGGGGGGTAGCAATGCCTCGTTGGAAGGCCTTGCCGGATGAACTCGATCCGCAGATCAGAGAGTTCACCAGCCAGTTGCGCCGACTTGTGGACCGCAGCGAGCTCAGCGTCGCGTCGGTGGCCGACGCCACGGGCTACAGCAAGACGTCCTGGGAGCGCTATCTGAGCGGCAGGCTGCTGGCGCCCAAGGGCGCCGTCGTGGCCCTGGCCGAGGTGACGGGGACCAACCCCGTCCACCTGACGACCATGTGGGAGCTGGCCGAGCGCGCCTGGAGCCGTTCGGAGATGCGCCATGACATGACCATGGAGGCCATTCGGATCTCCCAGGCCCGCGCCGCGCTCGGCGAGCTGGGCACGCCCCCGGCCCAGTCCGGCACCGGCGGCAAGAGCAGCCGGGGCGGCAGGATGGGCCGTCACGGCGGCGCCGCGACGGCGACACCCGGGATCGCCGGGCCGGCCGGCGTGGCACCCACGCTGCCGCCGCCGACGGTCCCCGCACAGCCGACCGCCGCCGACAGCCCCGACTCCGCCGTGGGGGCCGTACGGGGCGGCGGTGCGACCGGCGTCGCACCTTCCGGCACGTCATCCGGCGCCCCTTCCGCCGCGTCCTCCGTCGTCCCTCCCGCCACATCCACCGGCGCCCCGTACGGCACGTCATCCGGCGGGCCGACCGACGGCAACTCCTGGGGCCTCGCCGGGTACCGGGGGCCCGCCCCGACCGGTGGAAGCGCCGCACGGCCCGGGACCGGCCCCGGGGTCGCCGCGGGAACGGCGCCGATGCCGGCCGTCGTCCCGGGCCACCCCGAGCCCTCGGACACGTACGGTGAACCCCCGCGTGGGGGCTCCTCCGAGTGGGGCCGTTCCTCCGGCGGCGGCAGCAAGCGGACGATGACGTTCGTCGCGGGGGTCGTCGGGGTGCTCGTGGTGATCGCGGGCGCCTTCTTCCTCCTGAACGACGGCGGTGACAAGAAGAACGAGGGCGCCAAGCCGTCCCCCTCGCCCACCGCGAGCAGCAACCCCCAGCTGCCGCCCGGAGTGAAGTGCAGCGGCGACCTTTGCACCGGCAAGGACCCGGAGGCCATGGGCTGTGGCGGCGACCTGGTGACCACCGCCGCGACCGCCACCGTCGGCACGGCCGCCGTCGAGGTCCGCTACAGCAAGACCTGCGGCGCCGCGTGGGCCCGTGTCACGCAGGCCGCTCAGGGCGACGAGGTCCAGGTGAGCGCGGGCGGCAGGAACGCGCAGACGGGCGCGGTCACCGGGGCCGGCGACACCGTCGCGTACACCCCGATGGTCGCGGTGAAGACCGGGGCCGAGGCCAAGGCGTGCGTGACGCTGGCGTCGGGCCAGAAGGGCTGCACCGAGTAACCGCGGTGCCCGGCGAGCGCCGCACCGGGCCGCGCGGAGCCGCACCGGGCCGCCGGGCTCCACCCGGCCGCGCGGAGCCGCACCGGGCCGCCGGGCCCCGCCGGGCCGCGCGGAGCCGCACCGGGCCACCGGGCTCCGCGGGCCCCGCCGGGCTCCGCGGGCCCCGCCGGGCTCCGCCGGGCTCCGCCGGGCTCCGCCGGGCTCCGCCGGGCCCCGCGGAGCCGCACTGTGCCGGGCCGCACCGGACGGGGTGAGCGCCACCGCTCCGGGAGAAAAGTCGTCCGGGACAGGAATGGCTCGCCGCGTGACGGGCACGCGTGAGGTATCCCCCCACGGGTGACCGGCAATGGTGTCCCCCGACCGGCGGCCGCTTCGTCCCCCCCTCTCCCGGACTGGCGGCCGCCTCTTCGTGCTCCTCACGTCCTCGTCGCCGCATGCCCCGTTCGCTCGCTCGGGTGACCCCGGCGGTGGCCCTGTGGGCCGGGCCACACCGACCCGGACGTCCCGGACACCGAGGGCGCGATAGCCTGACCGCTGGATCGATCTCTTGACGCCAAGAGATCGATCAAACGCCCGGGGCAGGGACGCCCCACCGCCAGCTGTCATACGGAGAACGCCATGACTCGCACTCCCGTGAACGTCACCGTCACCGGCGCGGCCGGCCAGATCGGTTACGCCCTGCTCTTCCGCATCGCCTCCGGCCAGCTGCTCGGCGCGGACGTGCCGGTCAAGCTGCGCCTCCTGGAGATCACCCCGGCGCTCAAGGCCGCCGAGGGCACCGCGATGGAGCTGGACGACTGCGCGTTCCCGCTCCTGCAGGGCATCGAGATCACGGACGACCCGAACGTGGCCTTCGACGGTGCCAACGTCGCCCTCCTCGTGGGCGCCCGCCCCCGCACCAAGGGCATGGAGCGCGGTGACCTCCTCGAGGCCAACGGCGGCATCTTCAAGCCGCAGGGCAAGGCCATCAACGACCACGCCGCGGACGACATCAAGGTCCTCGTCGTCGGCAACCCGGCCAACACCAACGCCCTGATCGCCCAGGCCGCCGCCCCGGACGTGCCCGCGGAGCGCTTCACGGCGATGACCCGCCTGGACCACAACCGCGCGCTGACCCAGCTCGCGAAGAAGACGGGCGCGTCGGTCGCCGACATCAAGCGCCTGACCATCTGGGGCAACCACTCCGCCACCCAGTACCCGGACATCTTCCACGCCACGGTCGCGGGCAAGAACGCCGCCGAGGTCGTGGGCGACGAGAAGTGGCTGGCCGACGACTTCATCCCGACCGTCGCCAAGCGCGGTGCCGCCATCATCGAGGCCCGCGGTGCCTCGTCGGCCGCCTCCGCCGCCAACGCCGCCATCGACCACGTCCACACCTGGGTCAACGGCACCGCCGAGGGCGACTGGACCTCCATGGGCATCCCGTCCGACGGCTCCTACGGCGTCCCGGAGGGCCTGATCTCCTCCTTCCCGGTCACCTGCAAGGACGGCGCGTACGAGATCGTCCAGGGCCTGGACGTCAACGAGTTCTCCCGCGCCCGCATCGACGCCTCCGTCAAGGAGCTGTCGGAGGAGCGCGAGGCGGTCCGCGGTCTCGGCCTCATCTGAGCCCACCCCCTTTTCGGGGCCGTCCGCCAACGGCCTCGTACGGGCCCTGTTCCGGTTCCGACCGGGACGGGGCCCGCGCTCGTTCCGCCCGGCATCCTTCAGCGTTGCCTCAGGCTCCGCCTGCCCCGGACCGTGCCTGCGTCCCCCGCGCCCTCCACCACCCGATCAGCGGACACTTCGCCCCCCTTTCCTCCCTTTTCTCAGTGATGCGCCGCACGTTCGACCGCCGATTCGGCATGCCTGCGGGGCCGTGGGGCAGGGGCTCACGGTCCCCGGCGACGTGCCCAGGCCAACGTGGCCGTCGCCCGGTACCTGCTGGAGCACGAGCTCGGCTACCGCGTCGACACCGTCCAGGTCGACGAGGTCCCCGCCTGGGACGCGCTCAGCCAGGGCCGGGTCGACGCCATCCTGGAGGACTGGGGCCACCCCGAACAGGAGCGGCGCTACGTCCAGGACAAGAAGACCATCGCCCCCGGCGGCGACCTCGGCGTCACCGGACACATCGGCTGGTTCGTCCCGGCGTACTTCGCGAAGAAGCACCCGGACGTGACCGACTGGAAGAACCTCGACAAGTACGCCGGCCTGCTGCGCACCGCGGAGAGCGGCGGAAAGGGCCAGCTGCTGGACGGCTCCCCGTCCTACGTCACCAACGACAAGGCGCTGGTGGAGAACCTGGACCTGGACTACCAGGTCGTCTTCGCCGGTTCCGAGGCCGCCCAGATCACCCAGATCAAGCAGTTCGCCAAGGAGGAGAAGCCCTTCCTGACCTACTGGTACACGCCCCAGTGGCTGTTCGAGAAGGTCCCGATGACGGAGGTGAAGCTGCCGCCGTACGAGGAGGGCTGTGACGCCGACCCGGCGGGGGTCGACTGCGCCTACCCGGTCACCCCGCTGCAGAAGTACCTCAACGCCGGATTCGCGGAGGACGGCGGCGAGGCGGCCGGGTTCCTGAAGAACTTCAGGTGGACGACCGAGGACCAGAACCAGGTCTCCCTGATGATCGCCGAGCAGAGGATGCGCCCGGAGGAGGCGGCGAAGAAGTGGGTGGACAGCCACGAGTCCGTGTGGAAGGCGTGGCTGCCCTGACCCTCACTCCGCCAGCCCTCGCGCGATCTCCCGCACCGCCCGCTCCGCGCGCTGCTGGAGACCCTGCCCGAAGGTGACCCGCGTGGCCCCGAGTCCGCCGAGTTCGGCGGGCGAGGGGCCCTCGCCGGGCAGCGCGTGCACGTTGACCGGCCCCGGGATCCCGGCCCGCAGCAGCGGCAGTACGCCGACCGGGGCGCCGATGGGATACACGCAGTCGGCGCCCGCGGCGACGTATGCCACGGCCCGCTCGACGGCCGCCTCCGGGTCGTCGACGCCCCTGAGGAACGTGTCGACCCGGGCGTTGACGAAGAGCCGGTCACCGGCCGCCGCCCGCACCTCGGACAGCCACTCGGCGTGCTCCTTCCGGTCCCTGAGCACCCCGTCGGTGGAGTCCTCCAGGTTGCAGCCCACGACGCCCGTCTCCAGCAGCCGCCCCACCAGCTCCTCGGGCGGGAGCCCGTAGCCGTCCTCGACGTCCGCGGACACCGGTACGTCCACGGCCCGGACGATCCGCGCGACCGCCGCGAACATCTCGTCGGCCGGGGTGGCCCCGTCCTCGTACCCCAGCGAGGCCGCCACTCCCGCGCTGGGCGTCGCGAGCGCCGGGAAGCCGGCCGCCGCGAACACCCGGGCGCTCGCCGCGTCCCACGGTCCCGGCAGCACGAGGGGGTCGCCCGGAGCACGGTCGTGGTGCAGGGCGCGGAACCGCTCGGCCCCGGTCACCACTCGGTGCTCCCCGGGGGGATCCGCCGGGCGACCATCAGCCGGTTCCAGCTGTTGACGGTGGTGATCAGCGCGAGCAGGTGGGCCAGCGCGTCGGCGTCGAAGTGCCGGGCGGCCTCCTCGTACACCTCGTCCGGCACGAAACCGTCCGTCAGCGCGGTGACCGCCTCGGTGAGCGCCAGTGCGGCCCGCTCCCGCCCGTCGAAGACCTCCCCGGCCTCCTCCCAGGCGTCCAGCAGGCCGAGCCGGCGCTCACTCACTCCCTGCTCGCGCGCGATGCCGAGATGCATGTCCAGGCAGAAGGCGCAGTGGTTGAGCTGCGAGGCGCGGATCTGCACCAGCTCCGCGAGGCCCGGGTCGCCGAGGCCCTGCCTGGCGGCGGCGCCCAGGGCCCGCAGCGCGGCCCGGACGCCGTCCGGCAGGAGCCTGGTACGTGCCGTCACGCGTACTGGCCCGGCGTGTAGTGGCCCGGCGTCAGCCGGCACGTCACGCCGAACCGGTTCCAGGCGTTGATCACCGCGATCGCGGCGATCAGCTGCGCCAGCTCGGCCTCGTCGAAGAACCGGGCGGCCTTCTCGTACACCTCGTCCGGCACGAAACCGTCGGTCAGCACGGTGACCGCCTCGGTCAGCTCGATCGCCGCGAGCTCCTTCTCCGTGTAGAAGTGCCGCGACTCCTCCCAGGCGCCGAGCTGCACGATCCGCTCCACGCTCTCACCGGCGGCGAGCGCGTCCTTGGTGTGCATGTCCAGGCAGAAGGCGCAGTGGTTGAGCTGGGAGGCGCGGATCTTCACCAGCTCCTTGAGCTTCGGGTCCAGCCCCTGGTTGGCGGCCTTCTCCAGCCGCAGCATCGCCTTGTAGACCTCGGGGGCGTGCTTGGCCCACTCCAGCCGGGGGGCCTGCTCGGGGGCGAAGGCGTCGGGGGCGGTGGTGGCTGTGTCCGTCGTGTTCGTCGTGTGCGTCGTGTTCGTCGTCATGCCTTTGAGACTAGGAGCAAGGCAGCCCACGGGTATGGTCCATTTCCATGGGGAAATCGTGGGCCACTTTCGGCATCGACCTGCATCTGGACCGGCGCGGTCCGGGGCTGCGCCGCGGCCTCGGCGACGCCCTGCGCGAGGCCGTCCGCAGTGGCCGGCTGGCCCCCGGGACCCGGCTGCCCTCCTCGCGCGCGCTCGCCGCCGACCTGGGCGTGGCACGCAACACGGTGGCCGAGGTCTACGCCGACCTGGTCGCCGAGGGCTGGCTCGCCGCCCGCCAGGGATCCGGCACCCGCGTCGCCGACCGGACGCCCGCCACCCCCGACCACCGTCCGGCACCGCACCTGCGGGAACCGGGCCGGCCCGCCTACGACCTCGTCCCCGGCACGCCGGAACTCGCGTCCTTCCCCCGCGCCCGGTGGCTGAGGGCGGCCCGCCGTGCCCTGACCGCCGCCCCCGACCTGGCCCTCGGCTACGGCGACCCCCGCGGCCGCGTCGAACTGCGCACCGCGCTCGCCGGCTACCTCTCGCGCGCCCGGGGCGTGCACGCCCACCCCGACCGGATCGTCGTCTGCGCCGGTTTCCTGGGCGGACTCGGCATGCTCGCGGAGCTGCTGCGCCGCAGGGGGGAGTGCTCGGTGGCGGTCGAGTCCTACGGCCTGCCCCACCACCGCCAGCTGATCCGGCGCACGGGCTGCGCCACACCCCCGCTGCCCTTCGACGACCGCGGCACCCTCCCCCTCGACGGCCCGGCCGCCGCGCGGGCCGTCCTGCTGGCCCCCTCCCACCAGTTCCCGATGGGCCTGTCGCTGCTCCCCGAACGCCGGACGGCACTGATCGACTGGGCCCGCCGCACCGGAGGGCTGATCCTGGAGGACGACTACGACGGCGAGCTCCGCTACGACCGCCAGCCCGTCGGCGCCCTCCAGGGCCTGGACCCCGACCGCGTCGTCTACCTGGGCACCGCCAGCAAGTCCCTCGCCCCCGGGCTGCGCCTGGGCTGGCTGGTGCTGCCGCCGGCCCTCGTCGAGGAGGCCATGGCGTGCATGGCGGGCCGCACCCCGGGCGTGCTCGACCAGCTGACCCTCGCCGAGTTCCTCAGCTCCGGCGACTACGACCGGCATGTCCGGGCCGCTCGCCTGCGCTACCGGCGCCGCCGGGACGCCCTGGTCGCCGCCCTCGCCGAACGCGCACCCGACGTACGCGTGACCGGCATCGCCGCCGGACTGCACGCCGTGCTCCGGCTGCCGCCGGGCACCGAGCAGCAGGTGGTGCGCGCCGCCGCCTGGCACGGACTCGCGGTCCCCGGGCTGTCCACCTTCCGGCACCCGGAGGCGGCCGTCGCCCCGCTGGACGCCCTCGTCGTCGGCTACGGCACTCCGCCCGACCACGCCTGGGCGGGGGCCCTGGACGCGCTGTGCCGGTCACTGCCGTAGAGTCCCCCGGCGACGGCCGTACACTCGATCGGCCCAACTGACGTACGGGAACGCGGACAACGGGGGACATTCGGACATGGCGGAGACCCGGAGGCGGCTGCGGTCGAGCACGGTGCTGCTCGGCGGCATGGGAGTGCTCGCGGCGGCCCTGAGCGCGTGCGGCTCGGAACCCGACCGCCGCTGCGTGGACCGCGACAGCTACGACTACCTCAACGGCTACAAGGTCGTCGCCGACAAGAACTGCAATTCCGGTTCGTCCGGCAGCTCGTCCGGCAAGCGCGGCAAGGGCGGCAAGAAGAAGACCGGCTCGTCGACGAGAGTGGACGGCGCCGCCTGGTACTACGACGCCGACGTCAGCAACGGCTGGGCCGACTACGGCACCTTCAGCCGCGAGAAGGCCGTCGACCGCGGCGGCTTCGGCTGCTCCGGATCCGGCAGCGGCGGCGGCTGAGGACGGCCATGGAACGCCGCACCACGGACCCCCGCCCCGGCTGGCAGCGGACCGTCGAGGAACAGGGACTGATCTACCCCCTGACCCGCTACCCCGACAACTCCCTGCGCCCCTACTGGGACGAGAGCGCCTACTACGTCTTCTCCCTCCCGGAGGTCGAGGCGCTGGAGGAGGTCGTCGAGGAACTCCACCGCATGTGCCTGGCGGCGGCCGGTCACATCGTCGCCGCCGACCGCTTCGCCGACCTCGGCATCACCGACCCGCGGGTGGTCCGCGCCGTCACCGAGTCCTGGCAACGCCGCGCCGAACTCCCCTCCGTCTACGCCCGCTTCGACCTGCGCTACGACGGCACGGGGCCCGCCAAGCTCCTGGAGTACAACGCGGACACCCCGACCTCCCTCGTCGAGGCCGCGTCCCCGCAGTGGTTCTGGATGGAGGAGCGCTTCCCCGGCGCCGACCAGTGGAACAGCCTGCACGAGCGGCTGATCGACGCCTGGAAGAAGCAGGCCGCCCTCCTCCCGCCCGGCAGCCCGCTGTACTTCGCGCACTCCTCGGACGACGAACTCGGCGAGGACCTGATGACGGTCGCCTACCTCAAGGAGACCGCCGAACAGGCCGGCCTGGCCACCGACTGGATCTCCATGGAGGAGATCGGCTGGGACCGCCTGTCCGGCCGCTTCGTCGACAACGGGCTCCGTTTCATCCGCAGCATCTTCAAGCTGTACCCCTGGGAATGGCTCACCACCGACCGCTTCGCCGACCACGTCCTGGACACCCTCGACAACGGCGGCGGCACCGGCACCACCCTGTGGATCGAACCCGCCTGGAAGATGCTGCTCAGCAACAAGGCCCTCCTGGCGATCCTGTGGGAGCTGTACCCCGGCCACCCCAACCTCCTGCCGGCCTACCTGGACGGCCCCCGGGAGCTGGCGCGCACCACCGGCTGGGTCGCCAAGCCCCTGCTGGGCCGCGAGGGCGCCGGCGTCACGGTCCACCGCCCCGGCACGCAGGCGCCCCCGCGCACCGAGGTCTGCTGCTACCAGGAACTGGCCCCCCTGCCCGACTTCGACGGCAACCGCGTGGTCCTCGGCGCGTGGGTCGTGGAGAACGAGTCGGCGGGCCTCGGCATCCGGGAGTCGTCGGGCCTGGTGACGGACGAGTACGCCCGTTTCCTGCCCCACGTGATCCTCTGACGGGCGCCGGGGGAGCGCCCCCTCGCAGGCGCGGGACGGTGTCGCTACGCGGCTCCGTCGCGCGGGCGCGACCGGCCGGGACGAGCCCGCGGCCCGCGGCGGACGACCACCGCGCACGCGCTCCCGCATCGCGGACGCCGACGCCACCGGCGGAACGCACCCGGTACGCTGACCCTGGGCCGTGACTGGCGCGCAAGGATGGGACGAACCATCGGGAAGCGGTCCGAGCGAAGAGTGCCGTGCGCCTGGGCCGAACCGAACGCCGTCCACACCGTCCGGAGGCCCTCCATGCCCGCAGAGCTCACCCCCGAGTCCGTCGCCTACCGAGCCGCGCTGCAAGCGATCCGCGCCGTCGAGCCCCGCGTCGCCGACGCCATCGGCCAGGAGGTCGCCGACCAGCGCGAGATGCTCAAGCTGATCGCCTCCGAGAACTACGCCTCCCCGGCCACGCTGCTGGCGATGGGCAACTGGTTCAGCGACAAGTACGCCGAGGGCACCGTCGGCCGCCGCTTCTACGCCGGCTGCCGCAACGTCGACACCGTCGAGTCCCTGGCCGCCGAGCACGCCCGCGAGCTGTTCGGCGCCCGCCACGCCTACGTCCAGCCGCACTCCGGCATCGACGCCAACCTCGTCGCCTTCTGGGCCGTCCTGGGCGCCCGCGTCGAGGTGCCCTTCCTGGAGAAGACCGGCGTCCGCCAGGTCAACGACCTCTCCGAGGCCGACTGGGCGGAGCTGCGCCAGGCCTTCGGCAACCAGCGCATGCTCGGCATGTCCCTCGACGCCGGTGGCCACCTCACCCACGGCTTCCGCCCGAACATCTCCGGCAAGATGTTCGACCAGCGCTCCTACGGCACCGACCCGGCGACCGGCCTCATCGACTACGAGGCCCTGCGCGCCTCGGCCCGCGAGTTCAAGCCGCTGATCATCGTCGCCGGCTACTCCGCGTACCCCCGTCTGGTGAACTTCCGGATCATGCGCGAGATCGCCGACGAGGTCGGCGCCACCCTCATGGTCGACATGGCCCACTTCGCCGGCCTCGTCGCGGGCAAGGTCCTCACCGGCGACTTCGACCCGGTCCCGCACGCCCAGATCGTCACGACGACCACCCACAAGTCGCTGCGCGGCCCGCGCGGCGGCATGGTCCTGTGCGACGACTCCCTCAAGGACCAGGTCGACCGGGGCTGCCCGATGGTCCTCGGCGGCCCGCTCCCGCACGTCATGGCGGCCAAGGCCGTCGCCCTCGCCGAGGCCCGGCAGCCGTCCTTCCAGGACTACGCCCAGCGCATCGTCGACAACTCCCGCGCCCTCGCCGAGGGCCTGATGCGCCGCGGCGCCACCCTGGTGACCGGCGGCACCGACAACCACCTCAACCTGATCGACGTCGCCTCCTCCTACGGCCTCACCGGCCGCCAGGCCGAGCAGGCCCTGCTCGACTCCGGCATCGTCACCAACCGCAACGCCGTCCCGGCCGACCCGAACGGCGCCTGGTACACCTCCGGCATCCGCATCGGCACCCCGGCCCTGACCACCCGTGGCCTGGGCACCGCCGAGATGGACGAGATCGCCGCCCTGATCGACCGCGTCCTGACGACGACCGAGCCGGGCACCACCAAGTCGGGCGCCCCCTCCAAGGCGTCCCACGTCCTCGACGAGAAGGTCGCCCAGGAGATCGCCCAGCGAGCCACGGACCTGGTGGCGGGCTTCCCGCTCTACCCGGAGATCGACCTCGGCTGAGCACCCCCCAAAAGGGGCACGGGGCCGTGTCGGTCCGCGGCTGCCGCCGCGCGGGCACGACCGGCCCCCGCCCCTGGTCCCGCCACCCTCCGGGACCACCCCACCGCTCTGCGAGAATGGTGGGCATGGCGAATGACCGACCCCGCGTGCTCTCCGGAATCCAGCCCACAGCAGGCTCGTTCCACCTCGGCAACTACCTCGGCGCCGTCCGCCAGTGGGTGGCCCTGCAGGAGACCCATGACGCGTTCTACATGGTCGTCGACCTGCACGCGATCACGGTCCCGCAGGACCCGAAGGAGCTGCGCGCCAACACCCGGCTCGCCGTCGCCCAGCTGCTGGCCGCCGGACTGGACCCGGAGCGCTGCACGCTCTTCGTCCAGAGCCACGTCCCCGAGCACGCCCAGCTCGCCTGGGTCATGAACTGCCTCACCGGCTTCGGCGAGGCGTCCCGCATGACCCAGTTCAAGGACAAGTCCGCCAAGCAGGGCGCCGACCGCGCCTCCGTCGGCCTGTTCACCTACCCCGTCCTCCAGGTCGCGGACATCCTGCTCTACCAGGCCGACGAGGTCCCCGTCGGCGAGGACCAGCGCCAGCACATCGAGCTCACCCGTGACCTCGCCGAGCGCTTCAACGGCCGCTTCGGCGAGACCTTCACCGTCCCCTCCGCGTACATCCTCAAGGAGACGGCGAAGATCTACGACCTCCAGGACCCCTCGGTCAAGATGAGCAAGTCGGCGTCCACGCCGAAGGGCCTCATCAACCTGCTGGACGAACCGAAGACCACCGCCAAGAAGGTCAGGAGCGCGGTCACCGACACGGACACCGTCATCCGCTTCGACGCGGAGAACAAGCCGGGCGTCAGCAACCTCCTCTCCATCTACTCGACCCTCACCGGCACGACGGTTCCCGAGCTGGAGCGGCAGTACGAGGGCAAGGGCTACGGCGCGCTGAAGACGGACCTCGCGGAGATCATGGTCGAGTTCGTGACGCCGTTCCGGGAGCGCACCCAGCAGTACCTGGACGACCCGGAGACGCTCGACTCGGTCCTGGCCAAGGGTGCGGAGAAGGCACGGGCCGTCGCCGCGGAGACCCTCGCCCGGACGTACGACAGGGTGGGCTTCCTGCCCGCCAAGCACTGACCGGCCCTCCGCCCCCGGTGCCGACCCGGCGCCACCCGTGCGCCCCGGCACGCCGCCGTAGCGCTGCACATCACTCCGGTTGCGCCTGCCCCCGGCACGGTCGGGGCCGTACAGTCGATATCCGGGTGTCCGGCATCCGGCACAACGACACGAAACGACAGGAGACGACGTGGGGACCGTAACGATCGGCGTGTCGATCGCGGTCCCGGAGCCACACGGCAGCGAGCTCCAGCAGCTGCGCGCGGGCTTCGGCGACGCCGCTGCTCACGGCATCCCCACGCACGTCACCCTGCTGCCGCCGACCGAGGTCGACGGCGCCGCGCTGGCCGCGGTCGAGGCGCACCTGGCGGAGGTGGCGGCGCGCGGCCGGTCCTTCCCGATGCGGCTGTCCGGCACCGGCACCTTCCGCCCGCTGTCGCCGGTGGTCTTCGTCCAGGTGGTCGAGGGCGCCGCGGCCTGTTCCTGGCTGCAGAAGCGGGTCCGCGACGCGTCCGGCCCCCTGGCACGTGAACTGCAGTTCCCCTACCACCCGCACGTCACGGTGGCGCACGGCATCGACGAGGCGGCGATGGACCGCGCCCACGCGGAGCTGTCCGACTACGAGGCCCAGTGGTCCTGCACCGGCTTCGCCCTGTACGAGCAGGGCCCCGACCGGGTGTGGCGCAAGCTGCGCGAGTTCGCCTTCGGCGGCGCCACGGTGCCCCCGCAGGCCGGACGGGCGGAGCACGACTCCCTGCCGGCCCGCTAGGCGGGGCCCGGCCCGAGGCCCTACACCGGCAGCCGTCGGAACACCGTCCGCGGCAGGTGCCGCAGCGCCGACATCACCACACGCAGCGCCCCGGGCACCCACACCGTCTCCGAGCGCCGCCGCAGCCCCAGCTCGATGGCCGTCGCGACCGCCTCGGGCGTCGTCGCCAGCGGCGCCTCCTCCAGACCGGCGGTCATCCGCGTCCGCACGAACCCGGGGCGCACGACCATGACGTGCACCCCGGTGCCGTGCAGCGCGTCGCCCAGGCCCTGCGCGAAGGCGTCCAGCCCCGCCTTGCTGGAGCCGTAGATGAAGTTGGCGCGGCGGGCCCGCTCGCCGGCCACGGAGGAGAGCACCACCAGTGAGCCGTGCCCCTGCGCCTGGAGCGCACGGGCGCTGACCAGGCCCGCCGAGACCGCGCCGGTGTAGTTGGTCTGCGCGACCCGTACGGCGTTCAGCGGCTCGCGCTCGTCGTGCGCCTGGTCGCCGAGGATGCCGAAGGCCAGCAGCACCAGGTCGACGTCCCCCTCGGCGAAGACCTTGCCGAGCGCCGCCTCGTGGGACTCGGGGTCGAGCGCGTCGAAGGCGACGGTGCGCACCTCGGCGCCGAGGCGGCGCAGCTCCTCGGCGGCCCCGTCCAGGGCGGGGGAGGGGCGGCCGGCCAGCCACACCGTGCGGGTGCGGCGGGCGACCAGACGGCGTGCGGTGGCCAGCGCGATCTCGGACGTACCGCCGAGGACGAGAAGGGACTGGGGGATGCCGAAGGCGTCCTTCACGACAGCTCCTGAGGTTCCTAGAGGGCGAGGCGCCGGGACAGGTCGGACCTGAACACCCCGCGCGGGTCCAGCTCCGCGCGCAGCGCGCGGAAGTCGTCCAGGCGCGGGTACATCGCGGCGAGCAGCTCGGGGCGCAGCCGGGAGTCCTTGGCGAGGTAGACCCGGCCGCCGGCCGCGGCCACCTCCTCGTCGAGGGAGTCGAGGAAGGCGCCGAGCCCCGGCAGCCCCGCCGGGATGTCCAGGGCGAGGGTCCAGCCGGGCAGGGGGAAGGAGAGCCAGCCGGGGTCGGCGTCCCCGAACCGCTTGAGGACCGCCAGGAAGGACGGACAGCGGTGGGCGGAGATGCGCCGCACGATCCGGCGCAGGGTGTCCTCCCGGCCGTGGCCGACGACGAACTGGTACTGCACGAAGCCGCCGCGGCCGTAGATCCGGTTCCAGTGCGGGACGCCGTCCAGCGGGTGGAAGAAGGTGGAGATCCGCTGGAGCTGGCCGGTGCGCCTGCGGGGCGCCCTGTGGTACCAGAGCGCGTTGAAGAGGCCCACCGTCGTCCGGCTGAGCAGGCCCTCGGGGACCAGGTCGGGGGCGGCCGGGAGGCGGGAGGTGCGGAAGGCCAGCGGCGCCCGCCGCGCGCGCGTGCCGCCGGGCAGCGCGTCCAGCGGGGCGTGGTCGCCGCGGGTGAGCACCGCGCGGCCGGTCGCCGCGCCGCGGGCGAGGAGGTCGATCCAGGCGACCGAGTAGCGGTAGCGGTGGTCGGTGGCCGTCAGACGGGCCATCAGGTCGTCCAGGTCGGTGGCGCGCTCGGTGTCGACCGACATCAGCGCCGTCTCGACCGGCTGGAGCCGCACGGTCGCGGTGAGGATCACGCCGGTCAGGCCCATGCCGCCGGCGGTCGCGTCGAACAGGGGGGTGCCCCGGGCCACGGTGCGCACCCGGCCGTCGGCGGTGAGCAGCTCCAGGGAGAGCACGTGCCGGGTGAAGGACCCCGACCCGTGGTGGTTCTTGCCGTGGATGTCCGCGCCGATCGCCCCGCCGACCGTCACGTAGCGGGTGCCGGGCGTCACCGGCACGAACCAGCCGAGCGGCAGCAGGACCTCCATCAGCCGGTGCAGGGAGACCCCCGCGTCGCACAGCACGGTGCCGCCGTCCACGTCGATGGCGTGGACGCGGTCCAGGCCCGTCATGTCGAACACGGCACCGCCCGCGTTCTGCGCGGCGTCCCCGTACGCCCGCCCCAGCCCTCTCGGGATGCCGCCCCGGGCCCCGCAGGCGCGCACGGCGTCGACGGCCTCCTGGTACGTCCGGGGGCGGACCAGCCGGGCTGCGGTGGGCGCGGTGCGGCCCCAGCCGGTGACGGGACCCCAAGCGGCGGCGGGAGCGGTGTCGGCGGACATGCCGGTGACCGTAGTGCCCTTATGTGGGCGATTAGTTCTAAAACATCCCAGGCCTCACTGAAACGGGTGATTAATGGTATGTCGCTCGGGCATGCCCTCCTTCCCGCGCCGCGGGCGTGAACAGTGAGTCCACATGGACGACCTCGACGACATGGACCACCGGATCGTGACGGCGCTCAGAGCCTGCGGCACGGACCCGCGCGTGGCCGGTGCCGCGCGTGCCCTGTCCTGGGCCGGGGAGCACGGAGCGCTGTGGCTCGCCGCGGGCCTCGCCGGAGCCGCCATGGACGGCGCGCGGCGCGGGGCCTGGCTGCGCGGCACCGCGCTCACCGCGGGCGCGCACCTGGTCAGCATGGGGGTGAAGCGGGTCGTGCGCCGTCCGCGCCCCCCGCACGTCGTGCCGCTGGTGCGCACCGCCGGCCGGCACTCCTTCCCCAGCTCCCACGCCACCTCGGCCGCGGCGGCCGCCGTCGCCTTCGGCGCGCTCGGGGTCCACGCCGCCTGGCCGCTCGCCGTCGCGGTGTGCGTCTCCCGGCTGGTCGTCGGCGTCCACTACCCCTCCGACGTGGCGGCGGGCGCGGCCCTGGGGGCGCTCACGGCCCGGCTCGGCGCCCCCTGGATGCGCGGAGGCACCCGTGACTGACACGGCCCTCCTGCGCCACCCCGCCCGCGAACAGCAGAGGGGGCCCGCGCCCTCCCGCCCGAAGGGGCTCCTGGCCGGACTGCTCCGTACCGCCCGCCCCCGGCAGTGGGTCAAGAACGTCCTGGTCGTCGCCGCCCCGGCCGCGGCCGGCGAGTTGTTCTCCCCGCACTCCCTGCTCCGGCTCGCGCTCGTCTTCGTCCTCTTCACCGCCTGCGCCGCCGCCGTCTACCTCGTCAACGACGCCCGCGACGCCGTGGCCGACCGCGCCCACCCGGTCAAGCGGCACCGCCCGGTCGCCGCCGGGCAGGTCCCGGTGGCGGTCGCGTACGCCGCCGGGGGCGTCCTGGGCGTCCTCGCGCCCGCCGTCGCCGCCTGGCTGTGCCCGCCGGCCGTCGCGGCCCTGCTGACCGCCTACCTCGTGATGCAACTGGCGTACTGCGTCAGCCTCAAGCACGTCCTGGTCGTCGACCTCGCCGTCGTCACCACCGGCTTCCTGATGCGGGCGATGACCGGCGGGCTCGCGCTCGGCATCCCCCTGTCCCGCTGGTTCCTCATCACGACCGGGTTCGGCGCGCTGTTCATGGTCTCCGCCAAGCGTTACTCCGAGGCCGTGCAGATGGCCGGGAAGGAGGGCGCCACGCGCGCGTTGCTCACCGAGTACACCACCGGCTACCTCCGCTTCGTCTGGCAGCTCGCGGCCGGTGTCGCCGTCCTCGGCTACTGCCTGTGGGCCATGGAGGAGGGCGGCGTCCCGCACACCAGCGTGCTGCCCTGGCGCCAGCTGTCCATGGTCGCCTTCATCCTCGCCGTCCTGCGCTACGCCGTCTTCGCCGACCGCGGCACGGCCGGCGAACCCGAGGACGTCGTGCTGCGCGACCGGCCGCTCGCGCTGATCGGCGTGGTGTGGGTGGCGATGTACGGCCTGGCGGTGGCCAATTGGTAGGCGGCCCTTCCGCGCCCGCCCGCCGCGAACTGATCGGCTTCGCCGCCGTCGGCCTGCTCGCCTACGCCGCCGACCTCGGCCTCTTCACCGTCCTGCGCGGCCCCGCCGGACTCGGCCCGCTCACCGCGAAGGCGCTGTCCTTCGTCGCCGGCTGCTCCGTGGCGTACGCGGGCAACGCGCTCGGCACCTACCGGCACACCCGCCCGCCGGGCCTGCGCCCGTACGCCGTGTTCCTCGCGGTGAACCTCGCCGGTGCCGCCGTACAACTGCTGTGCCTGGCCGTCAGCCACTACGGCCTCGGTCTCACCTCGCAGCGCGCCGACACCGTCTCCGGCGCCGTCATCGGCATGGCCCTGGCCACCGTCCTGCGTTTCTGGGGCACAAGGACACTGGTCTTCCGCACCGGGGGAGCCACCGGCCGCGGGCCGGGATCATGGACCGAGGAATCCGGGGGCAGGGTCGGATCATGGACTGGCTGAAGAAGCTCCCTGGCGTGGGGCCGTGGCTGGCGCGGCTGATGACCACGCACGCGTGGCGTTCGTACGAGCGGCTGGACCGGGTGAAGTGGACGCGGCTGGCCGCCGCCATGACCTTCACCAGCTTCGTCGCGCTCTTCCCGCTGCTCAGCCTGGCCGCCGCGGTCGCCGCCGCCACGCTCAGCAAGGAGCAGCAGGACAGGCTCCAGGACAAGCTCACCGAGCAGGTCCCCGGCATCTCCGACCAGCTGAACATCCAGGGACTGGTCGACAACGCGGGCACCGTCGGCCTCATCGCCGGCGCCCTGCTGCTGTTCACCGGCATCGGCTGGGTGGACGCCACCCGGGGCTGCCTGCGCGCCGTGTGGGAGCTGCCCGACGAGGAGGAGAACCCCGTCCTGCACCGGGCCAAGGACGCGGGCGTCCTCGTCGGCCTCGGCGGCGCGCTGCTGGTCACCGTCGGCATCTCCACCGTCGCCTCGGCGCTCGTCGGCTGGATCATCCGCCAACTGGGCATCGCCGGGGGCGGCTTCGGCGGCGTCCTGCTCTACGTCGCCGCGTTCGCCGTCGCCGTCCTCGCCGACTTCCTGCTGCTGCTGTACGTGCTGACGCTGCTCCCCGGCGTCCAGCCCGCGCGCCGCCGCCTGGTGGTGGCCGCGTTGACCGGCGCGGTCGGCTTCGAACTGCTGAAGCTGCTGCTGAGCGGCTACATGCAGGGCGTCGCCGCGAAGAGCATGTACGGCGCCTTCGGCGTCCCCGTCGCCCTGCTGCTGTGGATCAACTTCACCTCGAAACTGGTGCTGTTCTGCGCGTCCTGGACGGCGACGGGGAGCAAGGAGCGGGAAGCCGGGGGACAGGACGTCACGGACGCGTCCGGCGACGGACCAGGTCCGGCAGCGGCCACTTCCGGTTGACCAGGAAGGCGCCGCCCGCGAGGAGCACCAGCAGACCGGCGGTGATGCCGGCCGCGACACCGGCACCACTGGAACCGCCCGTGGCCGAGGCGCCCGCCACCGGCTTGGCGCCCACCGCGCCCACCGCGCCCTCCGTGGCGCCGCCGGCCTCCCCGGAGCCGCCCGTGCCGGAGTCCGGGCTCGCCTCGGCGGCACCCTTCGGCGGCACGAGCTCACCCACCGGACGCGTCTTGCCGACCGCCTTGAAACCCCAGTCCAGGAGACGGGCGGTCTCCTTGTAGACCTCGTTGTGCTCGGCCTTCGACGGGTTCATGACCGTGACGAGCAGCACCTTGCCGTTGCGTTCGGCGACGCCGGTGAAGGTGGAGCCGGCGTTGGTGGTGTTGCCGTTCTTCACGCCGGCGATGCCCGGGTAGACGTCCAGGCCGGAGTCGCCGGTCAGCAGCCGGTTGGTGTTCTGGATCTCGAAGGGCGTGCGGGACGTCTTGCCCTTCTTGTCCTTCTTCGTCTCGCCCGGGAACTTCGCGCGGACCGTCGAGGCGTACTCGCGGAAGTCCTTCTTCTGCAGCCCCGAGCGGGCGATCAGCGTCAGGTCGTACGCGGAGGAGACCTGACCCGGCGCGTCGTAGCCGTCGGGGCTGACCACCTCGGTGTCCAGGGCCCGCAGTTCGTCCGCGTGCTCGTTCATCTCCCGCACGGTGTTCGCGACACCGCCGTTCATCGCGGACAGGACGTGCACGGCGTCGTTGCCGGAGCGCAGGAAGACACCGAGCCACAGGTCGTGGACGGTGTAGGTCTCCTCCTCCTTGATGCCGACCATGCTGGAGCCCGCGCCGATGCCCGCGAGGTCGGCGGGGACGACCTTGTGCTTGGCCGTCTTCGGCCACTTCGGCAGCAGCGTGTCGGCGAACAGCATCTTCAGCGTGCTCGCCGGGGCCAGGCGCCAGTGCGCGTTGTGCGCGGCGAGCACGTCACCGGACTCGGCGTCGGCCACGATCCACGAGCGGGCGGAGAGGTCCTTCGGCAGCACCGGTGCCCCGCCCGCGAGATCGACCTGCGTCCCGGGCTTGCCGAGCCGCGCGCCGCCCACCGTCGACATCGTGGCGGGCGGCGTCGCCGACGGGCTCGTCGAGGGGCCGGGGGCGG
>NZ_JAGMUE010000135.1:0-51513 GCF_019049165.1 Streptomyces sp. AC627_RSS907 | reverse complement strand
GTGAGAGGACGGCGACAGCGGTCAGGGCGGCGGAGGTGACCGTCAGGGATCGCCTGAGGGCCTTCTTGGGTGCGGGCACGAGCGAGAACGTACCGTCCGGCAGCGGCGCGCTCCCACCCCCCTCCCCACCCCGCGCGCGGATCCGGGCGCCCGGCGGCGATACTGGAGCGGTGCCGTGCCCGTCGGGGGGACAACCCCCGGACCCCCGGTCGGTCAGGGGGGCACGGTGATGCGAGGAAAGGTCCGTTTCTGTGAAGCTCAGCCGCCCCGTCTCCTGGTTCCTGCTCGTTTTCGGGGTGTGGAGCTGGATCATCTGGATCACTTTCGTCAACAATCTGATCAAGGACAGCAGCGGGCTCGCCTTCGAGGACGGCGACCCGACGGCCTACTTCTGGGTGCACCTGCTGCTCGCCGTCGTCTCTTTCGTATGGGGGACGGCCATCGGGGTCATCGGGTTGCGCGGACTGCGCGCACTGCGCCGAACGTCATAGGCGTCGCGGCGTCACAACGGAGGGGATACGGCGGCATGGTGGTCGTCTTCGCGCTCGTCGCGTTGACCGTGGTGGGCGTGGTCGTCACGGCGAACTGGTACGTGTGGCGGCGGCTGTTCCGCGACACGACCCGGGGCCCCGGCCCCGTGCGCCGCGTCGGCGCGGTGGTGCTCGCCGGAGGCTGGGCGCTGGCGGTGGGCGCGCTGGTCGCCGAACGCACGGGCGCCCCCTTCTGGCTCCAGCGCGTCCTGGCCTGGCCGGGCTTCCTGTGGCTGGCGCTGTCGATCTACCTGCTGCTGGCGGTGCTGGCGGGCGAGGTCGTACGCCCGCTGCTGCGGCGGCTGCTGGAGCGCCGGGCGGCCGCGCGGCAGACGCGCCCGGAGCCGCTGGTGGCGCCGGCCAAGGACGCGGAGCGCATACCGGCCGCGACGGCCCCGCCCGGGACACCCGAGGCGCCCAGGACACCCGAGGCGCCCAGGACACCCGAGGCGCCCAGGACAGCCGAGGCGCCCGAGGCGCCCGAGGCGCCCGAGGCATCCGAGGCACCTGTGACGCCGGTCACCGACGGCGCCGCCCCCGGAGCCACCCCCGCGAGCCCCCTGGCCGTGCCCTCCCGCCGCCTCTTCGTCTCCCGCGTCGTCGCCGGTGCCGCCGCCGCGGCGGCCGTCGGAACGGTCGGCTACGGCACCTACGGCGTCCTGAACGGACCGCGGGTGAAGCGGGTGACCGTGCCGCTGGCCAAGCTGCCGCGCGCGGCGCACGGTTTCCGCATCGCCGTGGTCAGCGACATCCACCTCGGTCCGGTGCTCGGCCGGGGCTTCGCGCAGAAGGTCGTCGACACGATCAACTCCACGCAGCCCGACCTCGTCGCGGTCGTCGGCGACCTGGTGGACGGCAGCGTGAAGGACCTCGGCCCGGCGGCGGCCCCGCTCGCACAGCTCAGGGCCCGGCACGGCGCGTACTTCGTCACCGGCAACCACGAGTACTTCTCCGGCGCCGAGCAGTGGGTCGCCGAGGTGCGGCGGCTCGGCCTGCTCCCGCTGGAGAACGCCCGCACCGAGCTGCCCCACTTCGACCTGGCCGGCGTCAACGACGTGGCGGGCGAGGAGGAGGGCCAGGGCCCCGACTACGCCCGCGCCCTCGGCGACCGGGACCGGGCCCGCGCGTGCGTGCTGCTCGCCCACCAGCCGGTGCAGATCCACGACGCCGTCGACCACGGCGTCGACCTCCAGCTCTCCGGCCACACCCACGGCGGCCAGCTCTGGCCGGGCAACCTCATCGCGGGCGCCGCCAATCCGACACTGGCCGGTCTGGAACGCTACGGCGACACCCAGCTCTACGTCAGCCGCGGCGCGGGCGCCTGGGGCCCGCCCACCCGCGTGGGGGCGCCCTCGGACATCACCGTGATCGAGCTGGCGTCGCGTCAGGCCTGATCGGCGGCCTTCCTGGCCGCGGGGTCGGGAAGGGCCTTCGTCATCCCGGGCAGGAAGTCCGTGAACAGCTCGTGCACCTCGCGCACCAGCGGGCGCAGCACGCGGAAGCGGGCCAGCACGACGCCCCGCGCGGTGAGCCGGGCGCCGCGCTCGGCGAGGCGGTAGCTGCGCTCGCGGCCCTCCGTGCGGTCGAAGATCCAGTACAGGACGAGGCCCATCTGGGAGAGCCACATCAACTCGGGCAGGATGTCCCGCAGTTCCTCCGGCACCTTGGTCTTCGCGCCGGCCAGCACCGACCGGTGGATGCCGATGGCCTCCACGCGCGCGTGCTCCGACTCCGGGGAGAACGGGCTGAGCGGGCTGTCCGGGTCGGCGGCGTTCTTGAAGAACTGCACCGCGAACTCGTGGTACGGCGTCGCGATGTCCAGCCAGACCTTCAGCACGCCCGCCAGCCGCGCCTCCAGGTCGGTCTCCCGGGCCAGGACCTCCCGGACCGCGGCCCGGTGCTCGGCCGCGATCCGGTCGTAGAAGCCCTGGATCAGGTGCTCCTTGCCGGCGAAGTAGTAGTAGGCGTTGCCGACGGAGACCCCGGCCTCCTGGGCGATGGCCCGCATCGTCGTCCGGTCGTAACCGCGTTCCTGGAACAGCCGCATGGCCGTCTCCAGGATCAGCGCGCGGGTCTGCTCGGACTTGCTGAGGGGGGCACCGTCGTCGGGGCCGTCGTTCTTCGCAGGCACGGGACCAGAGCCTAGCCAGTGGCGCAGGCGCCGTCGTCACAGCCGGGCCCACGGTACGTCCAGCCGAGGCCCGGCTCGTACACCCAGCCGTCCGCGCGCCGGTAGCCGTTGCCGCCCCACCGCCGCTGTCCGCCCCGCCACTTGGCGGCGGCCAGGACGGCCCCCCGGGCCAGCCTGGCCCCGGTGGGCGTGCTGAGCCGGTGGGCGAGCCGGCGGTGCGCGCGCAGCGCCCACAGGACGACGATCCAGGCGGCGGCGCCCCGGTAGACCTGTCCGCCGTCACCGACGGCGGTGACCTCCTCCAGGGAGGCGCCGTGGTCGAGTCCGGGGAACCGCCGCCGGGCCTCGTCCGACCCGGCCGGGAGCAGTTCCAGCGGTACCAGCCGCGGCTGCCGCAGCAGCCAGTCCCGTACGTGGGTGCACAGGGAGCACTCGGCGTCGTAGAGGACGGTGAGCCGGCGCACCGGGGCGCCGGCCGTCGTCGGAGCGGACGTCATCGGCTCAGGCCCCGGCCGCCGGGGCCACCCAGCCCTGCGGCGGGACCGGCGGCACCTGCTCCCGCTCCATCATGCCGCGCCGCCGGATCTTGTTGAGCACGTACACGTTGCCCAGGTGCATCGCGCCGAGCACCAGGAGCACCACGCCGAGCTTGGTCGAGAGCGCCTCGAAGATGCCGCGGGTGTCGGTGACGGTCTCGTCGCCGCTCAGGTAGAGGGCGACGAAGCCGAGGTTGACGAGGTAGAAGCCGACGACCAGGAGGTGGTTGACGGCGTCGGCGAGCTTCTCGTTGCCGTGCAGGACGTCGGCGAGGAAGACCCGCCCGTTGCGGCTGAGCGTGCGGGCCACCCAGACGGTCAGACCGATGCTGACGACCAGGTAGATGACGTAGGCGATGACGGTGCGGTCCATGCCCCACCCCTTCTTGAACGCGTTCAAAACGCTGACGGGACTGACTGTAGACCTGCTTTTGAACGTGTTCAACTCAACGGGGGAGTGGTCCGCGTCACGCGACCGGTGACGGGCGGCGGTTACGGTCGCCGGCCGAGCTCCGGACGCTTGGAGTAGTCGGTGAGGCCGATGACGTTGCCCCACGGGTCGGCGAACTCGACGGTCCAGCCGGTGGCCACGGGGAACGGTTCGTCGAGCGGCGGGACGCCGGCGTCGCGCAGCATACGGGCCGCCTTGCGCGCGTCCGTCACCTCCAGCCACACCCGGGCGGAGGGCCAGAGCGGCGGCTGACGCCCGAACTCCTCCTCCACCCGCAGCAGGAGGCCAGGGGTCTCGCCCCCCACCTTCAGCAGGGCGATGCCGGCCTCGTCGAGCCGGTAGGCGACCGGGAAGCCGACGCGTTCGTAGAAGCCGACGGCCTCCGCGAGGTCCCCGACCGGCAGGAGCACGTTGTCGAACCCGAGCAGTTCGTACGACTCGTCATCTGACATGGTGTCAGGCTAGGACGGTCATCGCCCGGAACGGCTGATTGTCAGCCCTGCCCGGGTGCGGGCTTACTCCGTCCGGCGGCAAGGATCTCGGCGACGTCCAGGGTGACCTCGGCGCCGAGGGAGCCGGGGAGGGTGACGGTCTCACCGGGGGAGTGGACGCGGTGGGTGGAGTAGTCGGCGCAGTCGGGGTGATCTTCGATGTCGGTGTCCACGATCGCCAGGTCCGGGATCGCGTAGTGCTCGGCGTCCATGGGCAGCCGGAGACCGATGCCCTGGTGTACTTCGGTTTCACCGTCGTCAAGGCCCGATGCGATGAACGGGCGCATGAGTGTGGTGAGGGCCCGCGAGTGCGGAACGTCCGGTGGCGGGGTCACGACGAGCCGGCCTCCGGTGATCGCGACGCGGTAGCCCGGATTGCGGTCCATGAGACGGTTCGCCTCAGCGATCAGCGGAAGTCCGCCGTGGGGCAGCCCGACGGATGCTGCGGACATCGCGTGCCTCCCAGGGGCTGGTGTCGAGACCATCGTCGTAGGGCGGCGGGCGCCCTCACGTCCGTCGCGGCGCCCTTCACCCGATGGTGTGGCATATGCCAGAGGGCCCCGTCTCCAGCGGAAACGGGGCCCTCGCGGACGTACGGCGTCGTCAGTCGGCGGACGTCAGAAGCGGCGCGTGATCAGCGCCCGCTTCACCTCCGCGATCGCCTTGGTGACCTCGATGCCGCGCGGGCAGGCGTCCGTGCAGTTGAAGGTCGTGCGGCAGCGCCAGACGCCGTCGCGGTCGTTGAGGATCTCCAGCCGCTGCTCGCCGGCCTCGTCGCGCGAGTCGAAGATGAAGCGGTGGGCGTTGACGATGGCCGCCGGGCCGAAGTACTGCCCGTCGTTCCAGAACACCGGGCACGAGGACGTGCAGGCGGCGCACAGGATGCACTTCGTGGTGTCGTCGAAGCGCTCGCGGTCCTCGGCGGACTGCAGGCGCTCACGCGTCGGCTCGTTGGTGTCCTTCGTGATCAGGAAGGGCATCACGTCCCGGTACGCCTGGAAGAACGGCTCCATGTCGACCACGAGGTCCTTGAGGACCGTCAGGCCCTTGATGGGCTCGACCGTGATCGGCTTCTCGGGGCTGATGTCCTTGATCAGCGTCTTGCAGGCCAGCCGGTTCTTGCCGTTGATCCGCATGGCGTCCGACCCGCAGATGCCGTGCGCGCAGGAACGGCGGAAGGTGAGGCTTCCGTCGAGGTCCCACTTGATCTTGTGCAGCGCGTCGAGGACGCGCTCCTTCGGGTCGATCTCCAGCTGGAAGTCTTCCCAGGTCGCCTCGGCCGAGACCTCCGGGTTGAACCGCCGGACGCGGAAGGTGACCGTGATGTACGGGGAGTCGGCGAAACCGGGCTCGGGGGCCTTGTCGCTCTTCTCCATGACAGGGGTAGCCATCAGTACTTACGCTCCATCGGCTGGTAGCGGGTCTGGACGACCGGCTTGTAGTCGAGCCGGATGGACTCGGCGCCGTCGTCGCCCACCTCGCGGTACGCCATGGTGTGGCGCATGAAGTTGACGTCGTCGCGGTTGGGGTAGTCCTCGCGGTAGTGACCGCCGCGCGACTCCTTGCGGGCGAGCGCGGACACCGCCATGACCTCGGCCAGGTCGAGCAGGTTGCCCAGCTCGACGGCCTCCAGCAGGTCGGTGTTGAACCGCCGGCCCTTGTCCTGGATCGCCACGTTCTTGTACCGGGCGCGCAGCTCGGCGATCTTCTCGACGGCCGTCTTGATCGTCTGCTCGGTGCGGAACACCATGACGTTGGCGTCCATGCACTCCTGCAGCTCGCGGCGGAGCGTCGCCACCCGCTCGGTGCCGGTGGAGTTGCGCAGCCGCTCGATCTGCTCGACGACCAGGGACTCCGGGTTCTCCGGCAGCTCGACGAAGTCCGCCTTCTGGGCGTACTCCGCGGCGGCGATGCCGGCCCGCTTGCCGAAGACGTTGATGTCCAGCAGCGAGTTGGTGCCCAGTCGGTTGGCGCCGTGCACGGAGACGCAGGCGACCTCTCCGGCGGCGTACAGGCCCGGGACCACGGTGGTGTTGTCCGCGAGGACCTCGCCCTCGACGTTGGTCGGGATGCCGCCCATCGCGTAGTGCGCGGTGGGCTGGATCGGGATCGGGTCCGTGTAGGGCTCGATGCCGAGGTAGGTGCGCGCGAACTCCGTGATGTCGGGCAGCTTGGCGTCCAGCTGCTCCGGCGGGAGGTGGGTGAGGTCGAGGTAGACGTGGTCGCCCTCGGGACCGCAGCCGCGGCCCTCGCGGATCTCCGTGTAGATGGAGCGGGAGACGACGTCGCGCGAGGCGAGGTCCTTCATGACCGGCGCGTACTTCTCCATGAAGCGCTCGCCGTCCTTGTTGCGGAGGATGCCGCCCTCACCGCGGGCGCCCTCCGTCAGCAGGATGCCCATGCGCCAGATGCCGGTCGGGTGGAACTGGAAGAACTCCATGTCCTCCAGCGGCAGCCCGCGCCGGTACACGGCCGCCTGGCCGTCACCGGTCAGCGTGTGCGCGTTCGAGGTGACCTTGAAGAACTTGCCGGTGCCGCCGGAGGCGTAGATCACGGACTTCGCCTGGAAGACGTGGATCTCACCGGTGGCCAGCTCGTACGCCACGACGCCGGCGGACTTCTTGACGCCGTCGACCTCGGTGATCAGCTGGTCCAGGACGTAGAACTCGTTGAAGAACTCCACGCCCTCCTTGACGCAGTTCTGGTACAGCGTCTGGAGGATCATGTGGCCGGTGCGGTCGGCCGCGTAGCAGGAGCGGCGGACCGGGGCCTCGCCGTGGTTGCGGGAGTGACCGCCGAAGCGGCGCTGGTCGATCGTCCCGTCGGGCGTCCGGTTGAACGGCAGGCCCATCTTCTCCAGGTCGAGGACCGAGTCGATGGCCTCCTTCGCCAGGATCTCGGCGGCGTCCTGGTCGACCAGGTAGTCACCGCCCTTGACCGTGTCGAAGGTGTGCCACTCCCAGTTGTCCTCCTCCACGTTGGCCAGCGCGGCGGCCATGCCGCCCTGCGCGGCGCCCGTGTGGGAGCGGGTGGGGTAGAGCTTCGTCAGGACGGCCGTGCGGCTGCGCTTGGTCGCCTCGATGGCGGCCCGCATACCGGCGCCACCGGCGCCGACGATGACGGTGTCGTACTTGTGTACCTTCATGATTTTCGCAGCCCCGTGCCTAGCGGATGTTCGGGTCGAAGGTGAAGATCACCAGCGTGCCCAGCAGGATGGTGAACACCGTGGCGGTGTAGAGCAGGCCCTTGAGCCACAGGCGGGTGTTCGGACGCTCCGCGTAGTCGTTGATGACCGTGCGCAGGCCGTTCGTGCCGTGCAGCATCGCGAGCCAGAGCATCAGGAGGTCCCAGACCTGCCAGAAGGGCGAGGCCCAGCGGCCCGCCACGAAGGCGAAGCCGATCTTCGAGACGCCGCCGTCCAGCACCAGCTGGATGAGCAGATGACCGAGGACCAGGACGACCAGCACCACGCCGGACAGGCGCATGAAGAGCCAGGCGGCCATCTCGAAGTTGCCGCGCGTGGACTTCGGGGACTTCTTGGTGCGCTTGCGGGGCGGCTCGATCAGCGGCGCCGGGTTGTCGGCCGTGTAGAGGGAGGCGCCCTCGACGGGGCCGATCCCGGTGGCGGGGGATTCAGTCGTGGACATTGGCGTCAGCTCCCGAACAGTTCACGAGCGGCGTGGCCGAGGACGGGGTAGATCGCCCCGATCATCAGCACGACCCACAGGGCGACGACGGTCCAGAGCATCTGCTTCTGGTAGCGGGCGCCCTTGACCCAGAAGTCGACGGCGATGACGCGCAGACCGTTGAGCGCGTGGAAGAGGATGGCGGCGACGAGGCCGTACTCCAGCAGCGCGACGATCGGCGACTTGTACGTGGCCACGACGGTGTCGTAGGCCTCGGGGGACACACGGACGAGTGCGGTGTCCAGCACGTGAACGAACAGGAAGAAGAAAATGAGGACGCCGGTGACTCGGTGAGCCACCCAGGACCACATTCCTTCCCGGCCGCGGTACAGCGTTCCAGCCGGCACGGAAATTTCCTCCGGGAGCGGGGATTGGGGCCGCGCCGGCTTTCCTTGTCGGTCGGGCCCGGCCGGGTACGGTCCACCGGCCCCCAGCATGGTAGCGACGGTTGCCCGCGGCGCTCACGGCGGGCCTGCCGTTGTGATCAAACTTGCACTCAAAGGAGCGGCGGCGGGTGGGCCACCGGGCGGCCACCGGGTGCGGATTCGAGCGGTGCGCCGGGTGCGGCTGGTCGGTGGTGGCCCGCGTCCGCGCGGCGGAGCCGCGTATCCCTACAGCTCGCGGTCCCGGAGCAGGTGGGACAGCCGCGCCCTCGCCAGGCGCCGGAGTTCGTCCGCCGCCACCAGGCGCTCCTCCTCCGGATCGTTCGCCAATCGTGACCGGATGTCCTCGAGCACGTGGTCCAGGGCCTCGCTCGCGGGCATGCCGTCCAGGCAGATGACGAACGCGTGTCCGAATCGGCTCTCGTAGGCCGCGGTGGCCGCGCTCAGGGCCGTGTGGGCCGCCGCGTACGTGTCCTCCGGCAGGGTCGGCAGCGCCTCCGCCGCCAGGGCCTCCGTCAGGCCGTCCGGGGACAGGTCGTAGGCCGCCTCGTCCGCCGCCGCCAGCAGGGAGGGGAGGTCCGGGTAGGTGCGGTGGGCGGTGAGGCGGTGGGCCCAGTCGCGGCTGTTCAGGCAGGTCAGAAGGGTCTGGACGGCCTCGTCCTCGGGAGCGGTGTTGAAGTGCTCCAGCGAGGGGGCCGTTACCGGTGTGGCGCGGGTTTGCATCGGTACCGGTATGGCCACTCGGCCGGGGAGGTCTGGGAGACGGTGCGCAGGCAGCGTGGATCCTTGTGGGCGTCACGTGTGTGTCGGCAGGGGATTGTGCGAAAGGTGTGCCGTCACGTTATCGAGTGACGGCAGCACGTGTCCGTCCGTTGCTCGAATTTCACCCGAACGGGAGAGTTTCAGAACATGTGGTGGACGCATGGTGAAGCTCACGGCCCTAGGTTGGCGCTGTGAGCCAGCACGGACGCCGGAATCCGGCGCACAAGGTGAGGCAGCGGGCCGTGATCGCCGGTGCGGCGGTCGCCGCGCTCGGTGCGGGAGTCGGCCTGTGGGCCACCGACGGTGAAAGCGACGGCGGGCCGGCGGGGCCGGCGGCGGCCCTGTCCTCCGACGAGGCGGCGGCGCCCTCCACCCCGCCCGGCCCCAGCCGTTCCTATGCCCTGTCCGAGGAGCCGCGCACCATACCCGCCGTGCGCGACCACACCCCGGCCCGCGGCCCCGGCTGGCAGCCCGAACGCGGCCACCGCGTCGTCGTCGCCGAGCGCGGCCTCGCCGACGAGGGGCGCCTGATAGCCGGCGAGCTGGGGCTGACGTACGCGGGGGAGAAGGACGACGAGCGCGCCGGCGACCTGCGTCTGGAGGTGAAGCAGGACGAGGGCGCCGACCCGGAGTCGTACAGCATGACCGTGCGCGACGGCCGCGTCACCGTCAGCGGGCCCGCGGAGGCGGGCGTCTACTACGGCACCCGCACCCTCAAACAGGCGGTGGACGGCGGCGGCACCGCGCCCGAGGGCGTCGTGAAGGACGAACCGGACAAGCCGCGCCGCGGGTTCATGCTCGACATCGCGCGCAAGCACTACGACGCCGACTGGATCAAGGACCGGATACGCGAGCTCGGCGACCTGAAGTTCAACGAGCTGGGCCTGCACTTCTCCGACGACCAGGCCTTCCGCATCGAGTCCGACTCGCACCCGGAGATCGTCTCGGACGACCACCTGACCAAGGCCGAGATGAAGGAGATCATCGATCTCGCCGCCTCGCGCCACATCACCGTCGTCCCCGAGATCGACTCGCCCGGCCACCTCGGCGCCGTGATCGCCGCCCACCCCGACCTGCAACTGCGCAACGCCCAGGGCAGGGCCACGCGCGGTGCCATCGACATCTCCAAGCCGGAGGCCGCCGAGATCGTCGACGACCTGCTCGACGAGTACGCCGACCTCTTCCCCGGCTCCCAGTTCCACCTGGGCGCCGACGAGTACCAGGCACTCGTGGTGCCGGACCCCGAGGCCTCCTACCCGACGCTGGCCGCCGCCGCCCGCGAGGCGTACGGCTCCGGCGGCACCGTCGCCGACCTCACGACCGACTGGCTGAACGACCGGGCCAGGACCGTCCAGGCCCACGACCGAACCCCGCGCGCCTGGAACGACGGCTTCTTCAAGGACACCTCCGTCGAGCCCCTGAAGGACCTCAAGGTCGCCTACTGGACCGGCAAGGAGATCGGCGCCCGGCAGCCGGCGGAGTACCTGGGCGCGGGCCGCGAGGTCCTCAACTACAACGACGAGTTCCTCTACTACGTGCTCGGCGAGCCGCAGACCTTCGTCTACCCGACCGGTGAGCGCATCTACGAGCAGTGGACCCCGCGGGTGCTGCGCGGCACGCAGCCGGTCGACGCCCGGTACGACGACCAGATACTCGGCGGCAGCTTCGCGGTCTGGGGCGACCTGCCGAACGCCCAGACGCAGGAGCAGGTCGCCGACGGCATACGGCTGCCGCTGGCCGCGACGGTCCAGAAGCTGTGGGACCCGGACAAGCCCGAGCTGTCGTGGGCCGACTTCAGGGCGCTGGCGAACCGGCTCGACTGACCCGGGGCCCGCCCGGGGCGCCCCGGACGGCACGCGGATTGCCCGATCCGGCTGCGGACCCGCGCACGGCTGTGGTGGTCTGTGGACGAGCCGAACCGAACACGCCGGGGGGACCGGGACATGGGCTACTGGGGGTATTTCGTCGTGGGCCGCGCCGATCGGCCGCTTTCTGCACTGGATGCGTTGTCGGGCGCCGCGGACATGACCCTGCGCCTGTCCGCGCCGGAGGGCTGGCAGGTGTGGGAGTTCCCCGGTGGCGACGGAGACGTCGGGAACATGAACGACCTGGCCGGGCAGACCGGCGCGCCCGCGCTGTTCGGGTACGTCATGGACAGCGACTGTGTGGTCGTGGAGGCGGCGGCCCCGGAGAGCGGGGCGTGGACGACCTGTCTGGCGCGGACCGCGATGGCCGGATACCTGGGCGCCGAGAAGGAGGGGCTCACCCTGGAGGACTACTTCCTCGAACCCCACGACGCCGCCGAACGCGCCGTCGCCTGGGCCGCGGAGGCCGGACGCACCGCGAACGCCGGGGAACTGGCGGAGGTGCTGGCGGCCGATCCCGGTGCCGGCACCGGAGACGACGGGGTGGCTGAGCACCTCTTCTTCCGGTTCCTCGACCGGCTGGGCGTGGTGCCGCTGTGACGCGGGGCTGAACGCCGGGCCTCGGCAGGGACGAGGCCGCCCCGGTCCGGGAACGAGGGTGTCGGCCAAGGCAACGGCCGGAGCCGCCACCCCCCACAGGAGAGGCCCCGGCCGTCGCGCGGCACGGGCCGCGCGGCGGCCCGTACCTGGTACAGCGCCGGGACTGCGTTTTCTGTCACACCCCCGCGCGTCACGGGTTAGTTGCATCTTGTACGGCAATGCGAGGAGGACATGGACGAGTGGCGGTTTCACGACGTAACGTGCCGTTCGCGCCGACCGGCGGGAGCCTCCCTCCCGCACCAGACCCGCGGTGGACCACCGCGACGATCGACAAGAGGAACCACGACGGCGAGCACCCGGTCCGCGAGAGCGGCACCGGCTTAGGCGCGAAGAGAGGCACGTTCGGTGCTGGGGGACGACGCGGAGCTGACCGCCGCGGTGCGTGCGGCACAGGACGGGGACGAGACCGCGTTCCGGACTGTGTACCGCAGCGTGCATCCGCGGCTGCTGGGATACGTACGGACACTGGTCGGTGACCCCGACGCCGAGGACGTGGCGTCCGAGGCGTGGCTGCAGATCGCCCGCGACCTGGAACGGTTCACCGGCGACGCCGACCGGTTCCGCGGCTGGGCCGCCCGTATCGCCCGCAACCGCGCGCTGGACCACATCCGCATGCGCGGGCGCCGGCCCGTGATCGGCGGCGACGAGACGGAGCTGACCGGCAGGCCCGCCGAGTCCGACACCGCGGGGGAGGCGATCGAGGCCCTGGCCACCGACACCGCCCTGTCCCTGATCGCCCGGCTGCCCCAGGACCAGGCCGAGGCGGTCGTCCTGCGCGTGGTGGTGGGCCTCGACGCCAAGAGCGCCGCCGAGACGCTGGGCAAGCGGCCCGGTGCCGTCCGCACGGCGGCGCACCGCGGCCTGAAGCGCCTGGCCGAACTGCTCGGCGGCGATCCGGAATCGGACGGCGGTCTCGAAGTCCTGCCGCCCCAGCGAGAACCGCGCGGCCGAGCGGTGACGTCCGCGAGTGTGACGCACACGCGTGCGCGGACGCAGAGGGACATGTGATGGCCGACGAGCAGGACGAGTGGCTGGACCGCGAAACGGCGGAGCTCTTGCTGCGCGGAGAGTCACCGCAGACAGTCGACCCGGCGGCCCGCGACCGGGCCGAACGACTCGTCAAGGCCCTGGGCGCTCTCTCGGCCCCACCCGCGCCGGCCGGCGAGGAGCTCCCCGGCGAGGCCGCCGCGCTGGCCGCCTTCCGCAAGGTGCGCGCCGAGCGGGCCGACACGCTGGAGGGGCCGTCGGCCGCCCTCCGTCACGGCACCGCGGCGGGGTCCTCCGACGCCGCGGCGGTCCGCGCCGGCCGGCGCGGCGACGCGGTCCGGCGCCCCCGCTGGAACCGTCCCCTGCGCCTCGGGCTGGCCGCCGCGCTGACCGCCGGCATGGTCGGCGGGGTGGCGGTCGCGGCCGGAACCGGAGTCCTGCCGACGCCGTTCGACGGCACCGAACCGGACCCCGCCGCCACCGTCTCGGCCGTCGCGTCCCCCGACCGCCCGCGCGCCTCGCCGGCGCCGCTGGACGGCGTGCGGGGCGGATCGACGCCGGGCGGCACCCCGCCCGGCACGCCCGACCGGGGCACCGCGCGAGAGGAGGGCGACGACGACGGCGCCCGCGACCGCGAGTCCCGCGAACGGGGGACCGGCGGCTCCGACGCCCGGCGACCGGGCCTCGCCGCGTCCTGCCGCGACGTACGCGCCGGCAGGGCACTGGACGGCACCCGGAAGCGGGCGCTGACGGAAGCGGCCGGGGGCTCGTCGCGGATCGGCACGTACTGCGCGGGCCTCCTCGCCGCTCCCGGTCCCGCGGCCGGGGAGCGGGGCGGCGCCGGGGACGGCGGGGAGCCCGGTGAGCCCGGGGAGGAGCGCCGGGAGCGGCACACCGGGAAGGACTCCGGCGACAGGGACGACCGGGGCGGCGAGGGCGACCGGGGCGGCGAGGGCGGCAAAGGCGGTCAGGACGGCGAGGGCGACAGGGACGACCGGGGCGGTGACGGCGGCAAGGACGACCGGGGCGGCAAAGGCGGTCAGGGCGGAAAGAAGGGGGGCGGCGGCAGGGGCGATGACGACCGCCACCGCGGAGCTCCCCCGCCGCATCCGTCGTCCCGCCTCGGGTCGGCCGCCTGACCCGCGATTCCGCCGTCGCCCGGGAGCGTCTCGCGGGGGTGTGACACTTTCGGCCACCGTGACGCAGTGATGAGTGAGCCGACTGGTCATCGGCTTCCGCACCGAGCCGGGGTTCCCCCCGTACCTACGGCTCGTGCATCTCGGCGCGGGCGGGACACGTTCCCCCTGTCCCGCCCGCGCCCCTTCCGCACGGTGCCGTCTCAGCCGTCTCACCGGTACACGACGACCTTGTCGCCGTTCCTCACCTGCGCGTAGAGGTCCGCGATCGCCGCCTCGTCCCGCACGTTGACACAGCCGTGCGAGGTGCCCGCGTACCCACGGGCGGCGAAGTCGTACGAGTAGTGCACGGCCTGGCCGCCGCTGAAGAACATCGCGTAGGGCATGGCGGAGTCGTAGAGCGTCGACCAGTGGTGACGGGACTTCCAGTAGACGTGGAACACGCCCTCCCGGGTCGGCGTGTACTGCGAGCCGAACCGCACCGGCATCGTCGACACGGTCCGCCCGTCGACCATCCAGCGCAGCGTCCGGCTCGTCTTGCTGACGCACAGCACCCGGCCGGTCAGACAGCGCGGATCCGGAGCGGCGGCCGGCTGACCGCCCATCAGGTACAGCTCCCACCTGCCCGGCTCCCGCGTCATCCCCAGCAGCCGCTGCCAGGTGACGGTGTCGGTCCGGCCCGTTCTGGGCAGCCCGCGCTTGCCCTGGAAGCCGCTCACCGCGCGCTCGGTCAGGTCGTCGTACGTCCCGGTCGGCCCGTCGACGAGCCACTGGACCTGGCGCAGCCGGGCCTGGAGCTCACGGACCTCCGGGCCGGTGTCGCCCCGCCCCCACAGCACCCGGGGCTCCAGACCGGCCCGCGGCGCCCCGGACGGCCGGTCGTCGGCCGGCGTGTTCCCCGACGGTGTCCCGGTGACGCCGATGCGCACCGGTGAGCGCCCGTTGCCGTCGACGCCCGTGCCCTGCACCGTGCAGCCGCCCACCAGCAGCGCGATCCCCAGGGCGACCGCGACCGCCCTCCCGGTGCTCCCCGCACTCCCCGTGCCTGTCGTACGCATCCCGGCCCCCCGTCGTCTCACGGCCCCGCACGGACGTCCCCCTGAGATGTTCCCCGCGGATGACGCGCCGCGAACGGCACGGCATCGTTGTGACCGGGACCGCATCGAGGTTGTGAGCAAGGTCCCAGCGTGCGCCCCTGCACCGGGTGCGCGTGCGCCGATACAGTCCGTCGAAGGGCCGGCCTGTACTGGCGAGTAACTGACGGGTAGTTCGAACATGTCGAACATGTGCTCAGCGGGAGGCATCACACCATGGCGCGCGAGTCGGGCAGTGCACGGTCCACCGAGAGCGGACTGCCCATCGAACCAGTCTACGGGCCCGAAGCCCAGGAGGGCTGGGACCCGGCCGAGAAGCTGGGCGAACCGGGGAAGTACCCCTTCACCCGGGGCGTGTACCCGTCGATGTACACCGGCCGGCCGTGGACGATGCGCCAGTACGCCGGTTTCGGCACGGCGACGGAGTCCAACGCCCGCTACAAGCAGCTGATCGCCAACGGCACGATGGGCCTGTCGGTCGCCTTCGACCTGCCCACCCAGATGGGCCACGACTCCGACGCCCCGATCGCCTCGGGCGAGGTCGGCAAGGTGGGCGTGGCGATCGACTCGATCGACGACATGCGGGTGCTGTTCGGCGGGATCCCGCTGGACAGGGTCTCGACGTCGATGACGATCAACGCCCCCGCGGCCCTGCTGCTCCTGCTGTACCAACTGGTCGCCGAGGAGCAGGGCGTGGGCGCCGACCAGCTCACCGGCACGATCCAGAACGACGTGCTGAAGGAGTACATCGCGCGCGGGACGTACATCTTCCCGCCCAAGCCCTCGCTGCGGCTGATCGCGGACATCTTCAAGTACTGCCGGGCCGAGATCCCCAAGTGGAACACCATCTCGATCTCCGGCTACCACATGGCCGAGGCGGGCGCGTCCCCCGCGCAGGAGATCGCCTTCACCCTCGCCGACGGCATCGAGTACGTGCGGACGGCGGTCGCGGCGGGCATGGACGTCGACGACTTCGCGCCCCGTCTCTCCTTCTTCTTCGTGGCCCGCACGACGATCCTGGAGGAGGTCGCCAAGTTCCGCGCGGCCCGCCGGATCTGGGCCCGGGTGATGAAGGAGGAGTTCGGCGCGGAGAACCCCAAGTCGCTGATGCTGCGCTTCCACACCCAGACGGCGGGCGTGCAGCTGACGGCCCAGCAGCCCGAGGTGAACCTGGTCCGCGTCGCCGTCCAGGGCCTGGCGGCCGTCCTCGGCGGCACCCAGTCGCTGCACACCAACTCCTTCGACGAGGCCATCGCGCTGCCGACCGACAAGTCCGCCCGTCTCGCCCTGCGCACCCAGCAGGTCCTCGCCTACGAGACGGACGTGACGGCGACCGTCGACCCCTTCGCCGGTTCGTACGTCATCGAGAAGATGACCGACGACGTCGAGGCGGCGGCGCTGGAGCTGATGCGCAAGGTCGAGGACCTCGGCGGCGCGGTCAACGCCATCGAGCACGGCTTCCAGAAGAACGAGATCGAGCGCAGCGCCTACCGCATCGCCCAGGAGACCGACTCCGGCGAACGGGTCGTGGTCGGCGTCAACCGCTTCCAGCTCGACGAGGAGGAGCCCTACGAGCCCCTCCGCGTCGACCCGGCCATCGAGGCCCAGCAAGCCGAACGCCTGGCCAAGCTCCGGGCGGAGCGCGACCAGGCGGCGGTGGACTCGGCACTGGCGGCCCTGAAGAAGGCCGCCGAGGGCGAGGACAACGTCCTGTACCCGATGAAGGACGCGCTGCGGGCGCGGGCGACCGTGGGCGAGGTGTGCAACGCGTTGCGGGAGGTCTGGGGGACGTATGTGCCCTCGGATGCCTTCTAGAACCTGCTGAGCCGGGTCGTCACCTCGGACGGGAGATCGGGGGCCGAACGGCGGGGAACGGTGTCGAAGCCGGTGACGAGATCCTCACGCCGGCGACCACTGGGCCGGCCCGCCCGGACGGGCCCCGGTCCGGGCCTCAGGAGCCCAGCCCGAACCGTTCCAGGTAGGTGCCGAGGCCCTCCGGCGTGTCCCCGGCCCATCCGACGTACCCGTCCGGCCGTACGAGGAACAGCCCCGCCCCGTACGCCCCGTACGCCCCGTGCGCGCCCCCGCGCACCACCCGTACCGCCGCCCCCACGCCACGGCCGGGCGCGTCGACGCCCAGCGCCAGCAGCGTCCAGTGCGGCCCCCGGAAGGCGTCGAAGAGCCGTACGCCGTCCACCCTCCCGTCGGGCGCGCGGTCACCGGCCCGTACCGTGCCCTCGTCGACGGCGCCCCGCGTCTCCACCGTCAGCGAGGAGTCCCGGTACCCGATCCCCAGCTGCCGGGTCGCCGCGCCGCGCCGCACCTCGCCGCGGTGGACGGCGGTCGACAGGTCGAGCATCTGCGCGGCGACCGGCCGCCGTTCCTCCTCGTAGCTGTCCAGGAGCGCGGCCGGAGCGTCCCCCTTCAGCACCGCGTCCAGCTTCCAGCCCAGGTTGTAGGCGTCCTGGACGCTGGTGTTCAGCCCCTGACCGCCCGCGGGTGAGTGCACGTGCGCCGCGTCACCGGCGAGGAAGACCCGGCCCGAGCGGAAACGGTCGGCCAGGGCCGCCCGCGGCCGGAAGTCGGAGGTCCAGCGGACCTCGGTGACGTCCTCGGCGGTGATGTGCGAGCGCTCCGCGACGACCTTGCGGACGCCGTCCGGGGAGGTGTCCACGTCCGCGCCCTCCGGGAACCGCGCCATCACCTGGAAGTCCTCGGTGCCGGCCAGGGGGCAGACGGCGAGGAGGTCGTCGCCTTCGCGCGGCGGGAAGACGTGCCAGTTGTCCCGGTCCAGGCCGTTGATCCGGACGTCCGCCACCAGCGTCGGGCCCGGGTCGACGGTCCCGCCGGTCATGCCGATGTCCAGCGCGCGGCGCACCGCCGACCGGCCGCCGTCCGCCGCGAGCAGGTAGCGGGCGCGCACCGTCCCGCCCGAGGAGAGGTGCGCGGTGACGCTCTCGTCGTCCTGCGAGACACCGACGACCTCGTGCTGGAAGGCGATCCTGCCGCCCAGTTCCGCGAGCCGTGCCGCCAGGATCTCCTGCGTGCGCCACTGCGGCACCATCCACGCCCTGTTGTAGGGCGAGTCCTCGCTCGGCTCGGCCGGGTCGAACATGTGGTGCTCGCCGACCCGCTCGCCGTTCTTCCAGATCATGCCGATCGGGTAGGGGCCGCCCGCCGCGTGGATCGCGTCGATGACGCCGAGGTCGTCGAGGACCTCCATCGTGCGGGGCTGGAAGCCCTTGCCCCGCGAGCCGGGGAAGAGCGCCCGCGCGCGCTCCACGACCAGCGCGTCCACGCCACGCCGGGCCAGGTCGACGCCGAGGGCCAGGCCGGTGGGGCCCGCGCCGACGATCAGGACGTCCGTGTTCATGCCGAGTCTCCTTAACGCCGTTAAGTCCCTGTCGCGCCCCAGCATCGCCTTAACGACGTTAAGGTGTCAAGCTGTCCCCCGTGGGAACGGAACGACGCACCCCCCTCGACCGCCGACGGGTCGCGGACACGGCGCTGAAACTGCTGAACGAGGTGGGCCTGGACGGCCTCACCCTGCGCGCCATCGCCAGGGAACTGGACGTGAAGGCGCCCGCCCTGTACTGGCACTTCAAGGACAAGCGGGCCCTGCTCGACGAGATGGCCACCGAGATGTACCGGCGGATGGTCGCCGGCACCGCGCTGGACCCGGACGACACCTGGCGGGAGCGGCTGCTCAAGGCCAACCGAGGCCTGCGCGCGGCCCTGCTCGGCTACCGCGACGGCGCGAAGGTGTTCAGCGGCTCACGCTTCACCGGCGTGGAGCACGCCGAGCAGCTGGAGGACAGCCTGCGTCTGCTCACCGCCGCGGGCTTCAGCCTCCCCCAGGCGGTCCGGGCGTTCACGACGGTGTACCTGTACACCCTCGGCTTCGTCACCGAGGAACAGGGTGTCCAGCCCCCGCCCGACGAGCGCAGCGAGGGCTTCGACCTGATGGAGGAACGCGCCCGCCGGCTGGCCGGCTACCCGTTGGCGGCAGCGGCGGGCGCGGAGCTCTTCACGGACCACGACCGGCACTTCGAGGAGGGGCTGGCGCTGCTGATCGAGGGGATCGGGGTGCGCTACGGCCTCGGCTGAGGCACCCCGCCCGCCTTCGCCCGCCGCGTCGCCCGGTACCGCCGCACCGCCCGGGTGACGGCCGGCGGCAACAGGTCCAGGGCGAGACGCCGGGCCCGCCCGCGGCGGGACACCGGCCGCGCGGGGGACCGCTCGGACCGCTGGGCCTGCTTCACCTGTGCCGGTACCGACGGCGCCTTTGCCCGTGACCGCCGGGCCGCCGCGGACGCCCGGTACCGCGAGGACGGCAGCGACGGCGGCCGCATGCTCCTGTCCTTGGCCCGGACGCGGACCAGCCGGTGCCCGGCGGCCCGCTCCACGCTCACCCCGCAGTCGTCGCGCCCGTGCAGCGCGGCGAGCAGCTCCTCCTGGACGGGCCCGGGGTCGCCCCAGGTGCCGTACAGCTTCTGGCTGCTCAGGCAGACGGGGCGCAGCCCCCGGTTGAGGACGGCCTCCCAGGCGGCGGCGGCGACGCCCGGGGTGTGTTCGGTGCGGAAGTCGTCGAGGACGACGATGCCGTCGGGCCGCAGCAGGTCGCGGGCCGCGGCGATGTCGGAGTGGACGTGCTCGTACAGGTGCGAGGCGTCGATGTGGACGAACCGGCAGCTGCCGGACGCGACCGCGTCGGTGATGGCGGAGGTGGGGGCCTGGACGACGGTCGGCAGGGTGTCGTGGAAGGAGAGGTAGTTCCGCTCGAACGCCTGCCGGGTGAGCGTGGAGTACGACCGTGCCGTCTCGGCCCGGTTCGCGTCGTCCGGCGCGTCGGCCCCGAAGAGGTCACAGACCGTCAGCGTCTCGCCGTCCCGCAGGTGGTGGCCCAGCAGGATCGCGCTCTTGCCCAGGTAGGCACCCAGTTCGAGCAGGTCGCCGCGGGTTCCCCCGGCCTCCTGCCACTGAAGGAACCAGGAGAAGAGCACCTGGTCCAGCGGCCAGAACCAGCCCGGGACGTCGCCCAGCTCGGCGGGGTACTCGTGCGTCTCTTGCGCAGTGGCCATGAGGGGAGCATGCCTCTTGGGGCGTACGACGCGGTCGGCGCGCGCGATCCCATGGACGGAAGATCACACGAATCGCCCAACGGGCCCGGCCGGTTCTCGCTTCCGCTGCCGGACGTCCGTCGTTCACCCCCGCTTCACGGTGGTGGTGCAGATATGGCGGCACCGGACGCAACCGATGTGGGGGGAGAAGCATGAAGAGAACGACGAGACACGGGGCGTGGTCCGTCGGCGTGCTGGTCGTGGCGGCAGCGCTCGTCACCGGGCCGGCCAGGGCGACCGTGGGTGAACCGGTCGGCGACGGGGCCGGAACCTATCTCGCGAGGATCGTGGTGGGCGACACGGAACGCGCCTGTTCCGGGGCGCTGATCGAGGCGCGCTGGATCGTCACGGCGGCGAGCTGCCTCGCCGCCGAGCCGTCCCGGCACGCGTCGCTCGCCGCGGGCCCGCCTCCCCGTCCCACCGAGGTCACCGTCGGACGCACCGGCCCGGGTACCACCGGCCAGGTGCGCGACATCGTCGAACTGGTGCCCCGTGCCGACCGGGACCTGGTGCTGGCGCGGCTCTCCTCGCCGGTGTGGGGCATCACGCCCGTGGCCCTCGGCGCCGAGGCCCCCGTCGCCGGCGAGGAGCTGTCCGTCGCCGGTCACGGACGCACCACCGGCGAGTGGGTGCCCGAACGGCCGCACGCCGGCACGTTCACCGTCACCGGCACCCGCGGAGCGGAACTGGACGTCGAGGGACGGGACGGCGCCGCGATCTGCAAGGGCGACGCGGGCGGCCCGGCGGTCCGCTCCGGCGCCGCCGGCGACGCGCTCGTGGCGGTCAGCAGCCGTTCCTGGCAGGGCGGGTGCTTCGGCTCCGAGGAGACCCGGCGCGGCGCCGTCCAGACCCGCCTGGACGACATCACGGACTGGGTCGGCGCCCAGGTCGCCCGCTGGTCCTTGAAGGCCCAGGCCAACGACAAGTACGTGTCCGCCGAACTCAACGCCACCGGCGCCCAGGAGGGCAGGCTGCGGGCCCGCGGTGACGAGGTGGGGGGCTGGGAGCAGTTCACGCTCCACACCCGCGACGGCGGCACGACGGTGGCGCTGCGGTCCGCCGCCAACCACTCCTTCGTCACCACCGAGATGAACCAGACCGGAGCCTACGAGGGGATGCTGCGCGCCCGCAGCGGGACCGTCAACGGGTGGGAGTCCTACACCCTGGTGCCGCAGGGCGACCGCAAGTACGCCCTGCGGTCCACGGCGAACGGCAAGTACGTCGTCACCGAGGCCAACTACACCGGGGCCGACGCGGGACTGCTGCGCGCCCGCTCGGACAGCGCCGCCGGCTGGGAGCGCTTCACGCTGGAGCACGCCGACAACTTCCGCGTCACGGGCGTCGCCCCGGCAGGCCCGGCTCCGCTGCCCCTGGGCTGACCCCGGCCGCTGTCACCGGCCGCTCGGCCCGGGCCCGGCGCGCGGCGGAGCTCGCTCCGCCGCACACCGGGTACGGGCCGAGCGCGCTCAGCGGGTCCGGGAGAGCACCGACCGCAGCCGCGGTGTGAGCGGCTCCTCGACGAATCGATTCAGCAACCAGGCCAGCAGCAGCATCGCGGCCGTCGTCAGCACGAACGTCGCCGCCGACGGCACGTGCAGGTCCCGGTGCAGGGTGTGGATCACCACCCAGCCCAGGTGCTCGTGCACCAGGTAGAAGGGGTACGTCAGGGCCCCGGCCACCGTCAGCCAGCGCCAGTTCGCCCAGCTCAGCCAGCCCAGCGCGATCGCCGCCACCGCCACGAAGCCGAAGGCGACGACGAGGACGATGCCGAAGGTGGTGCGGTGGGCGAAGGCGTCCGGGTCGGAGGCGTTCCACAGGTCGGCCACCGCGTAGTGCTGACCGACCAGGAAGCTCACGGCCGTGATGCCCCACCCGTGGGCGTCCCGCCGGTCGCGGTGGACGAGGTACAGGCCGATGCCGCCGACGAAGAACGGGGCGTACTGCGGCATCAGCACCAGGTCGAGCAGCGGCTCACGCGCGGCCTGCGCGAGCACCGCCGCCATCAGCCAGCCACCGCAGAACAGCAGGACCCGTCGGCGGTTCGCACCCGGCAGGACGACGCACAGCGCGAACAGCGCGTAGAAGCGGACCTCCACCCACAGCGTCCAGCACACGCCCAGCACCCGGTCCGCGCCCAGGGGCTGCTGCAGCATCGTCAGGTTGACCAGGGCGTCGCTCGGTGAGACCGCCTCGTAGGCGACCACCGGCAGTGCGAACACCGCGGTCACCAGCACGACCGCCACCCAGTACGCGGGCATCAGCCGGGACACGCGGGACGCGAAGAACGACGTCAGGGACCGCCCCCAGCCGCTCATGCAGATCACGAACCCGCTGATCACGAAGAAGACCTGGACACCGAGACAGCCGTAGGAGAACAGCGTGTGCAGCGTCGGGAACTGGTGCGCGGGCGAACTGCCCCAGGCGTCGGTGACGTAGCCGCCGCGTCCGCCGTAGTGGTATGCCGCCACCATCAGGGCGGCCACCAGCCGCAGTCCGTCCAGGGCGCGCAGCCGCCCCCGGGCGGGCTTCTTCCCCCCGGGCGCCGGGCCGGCCGGCGCCGCCGGTGCGGCGGCCGTCCCGGGCCGCGCTGTCGAGGTGCTCACGACCGTCTCGGTCACGCTCGTACTACTCCTTAGACCGTGGTGCGGTCGATGTCGGTCCTCAGGACGCCCGCAGGTTCCGAGGAGATCCCCGCATCACCTTGCGCGAGAAATGACAGTGAACGGGTGAAGGGAAAGTGAAGGGAGAGCGGAACCGTGATCGACGAGCCGGCGTTCATGTCCCCGACATCGGGAATTCCCTCACCGTTTGATCGAACGCCGAATGGACCTCGCCCGTCGCACCACCTTGCGGGCCGCGGAATTGTGCGGCAGGAATGCCAGCCGCTCCGGAATGCCACCGGGCAGGCCCAGAGAGGTCAGCCGCCGTTTCTTGAAGTACCGGCGGGTGCGGGCGTTCAGGTTGCTCCGCAGGTACTCCTCGGCCGCGGGCCGCAGCTCGGGCAGGATCTTGGGCTGCATCGCGAACCCGACGGCCCGCACCAGCGCGGCGAGGGCGTCCGTGTCCAGGCCCGGTCGCCCCTCGGCGACGGCGGCGGCGTCGGCCGGCTCGGGCAGCAGCGCGTCGACGATGGTGACGGGGACGCGGTTGCTGTTCTCGTACGGCGTCAGCCGGTCCAGCAGGGTGTCGGTGCCGACCCGGGCGACCGGCAGCCCGTACAACGCGGACGCGGTCAGCAGGGCCGTGGAGAAGCAGCCGACGACCAGCCCCGGGCGCATCCGCTGGTACAGCACCTCCGCCAGGACCGGTGTGTCCAGCACGGTGAGGTCGACGCCGAGCCGCTCCGCCTCCTGCTCCAGGGTGCGGGTGAAGCGGGCCGGTGCCGTGGGGTGCGGCTTGAACACCACGCGGGTGTGGCCGAGTCCGACGGCGCCCGTCAGCATCGTCACGTGCAGGCTCTCCTCCTCCTCGGCGGAGAGGATGCCCAGCGCCGACAGGTACTGGCCCAGCAGCAGCGCCGGCCGCTCGACCTCAGGCAGGCCGGCGTCGCCGTCCGCCAGCTCGGCCAGCACCTTGGTGAACGCCGGGGTCGGCACGATCTCCGCCGCGACGTCGAACTCGGTCAGCAGCAGCGGCACCAGCCCCGGGACCAGGTCGAGGTGGAGCAGCCGCTCCACGCGCGTGCCGACCAGCGGGTCGAGCTTGTTGCGGGTGGGGCCGTAACTCATCAGGCCGTCGGCGTAGACGGTGAGGGGAGCGTCGGTGAAGATCTGCGCCACCCCGAGCGCCGGGTGCACCTGGATCGACTCCACGGCGAGCGCCACGTCGTCGTCGCCCAGATCCCAGGCCAGCCGCAGGTACCGCTCCCACATCGGCGCGTCCTCCACCCGCGGCGACCAGCCGCCGGGGTGGAAGGGGAAGATCGTCTCGTTCCACGACACCACGTCGTCGAACCGCGACCGCAGCCGCTCGAACCCGGGCATCGCGTCCAGGGAGGGCGTCGTCTCGGGCGTCGTCGCGTTGTTGGAGACGAGCAGGATCCGCCGGTCGGCCGGGGCGAAACAGCCCGCGTCCAGCGCCGCGGCGAGCGTGGCCGTGCCGTACAGCGTCGACGCCAGGAAGATCTGCGTGGTCACGCCGCCACCTCCGCACCCGGCAGTGCGCGGCGGCGCAGCCGGCGCAGCAGCGTGGCGCGCTCGGCGTCCATCGAGCGGAGCACCTCGTCGAGCGTGTCCTGCGGCATGCGCCGCAGGGCGGCGGCGCTCATCGCCTTCAGTTTGCGGGCCACGGCAGGCTCGAACCTTTCGATGGAACCTAGATGGTGGGAAATGATCGCGCAGTACGTGCGCACGGCCTTCGGCAGCAGACGCGCGGCGTCGGCGTCCTCGGCCGTCTCCGTGACGACCTCGTCGAAGGCGCGGATGAAGTCGAGCTGGCGGACGTCACCGATCTGGGTGAGCGAGGAGGCCACCCCGCGCCGGTAGAAGACACCGAGCAGTCCCGTCACCGCGAACGACTCCGCCTCCCGGTGCAGCTTCCAGATCCACGGCCGGTCCTCGGCCGTGCGCAGCCCGTCGGTGAAGTGCAGCAGACCGCGCTCGACCAGCCGGCGGTGGTAGACGCCGGCCCAGGCGTACGCGTAGTCGACGGAGGTGGACCGGTGCGCGGGCAGGATCGCGTCGCGCGGACGCAGGCGGACGTTGCGGCGGCCGTGCGGCACCCGGTGCACGAGGCGGGACCGCGCCGTGCACTGGACGTGGTCGGTGCGCACGAAGTCGCAGCCCAGTTCCTCGATCGTGGCGACGAGCCGGTCGTAGTAGCCGGGGGCCAGCCAGTCGTCACCGTCCAGGAAGGTCAGGTACTCGCCGCGTGCCCGGTCGATGCCGGTGTTGCGGGCGGTGGCCAGACCGCCGTTTCGTTCGTGTCTGACCAGCACCGCCCCCGGCAACTCGGTCTCGGCCCGCGCGAGGAGGTCAACGGTTCCGTCGGACGAGCAGTCGTCGACGAGAATGAATTCGAAGTCGTCCCGCGCGTTCGCGCGCAGACTCCGCAGGGTGTCGGGTGCGTATTGCCGCACGTTGTAGAACGGCACGATGACGGAGAGCTTTGGCACGGGAACGACGTTAGGGGGTCGGCCCGGCATCGGGCTTTGCCTGCACCTTGATATGCGGTGAACGAGGCATGGCGAAGCCGTGAAGCGCGCGGTGTTCCGGGTGCCGGGCGGCTCGATTCGCCAGTCGGCGTTGTGCTGTTCACCATTTGTTGGATTCCGGTTGGGCGGTTCCTAGAAAAGCCTTTTTAGCGTTTGCGACGTGCCAGCAAGTGCAACGAAGGCCCTGCGAGTCGCCGTCCTGGCGGACTCCGACACCCGGTGGAAATGGGGCGCGCTCACCGCGAGCCGCATCTCCCCCGAGGACGCGGACATCCACCTCGACGGCTACCTCCTGCGAGGCCGAGCCACCCCCACGCCCCGCCAGCTGCGGGAAGTCGGCGTCACCGCGGACTCGCTCCGCGAGGTGACCGCCGTCGAGTTCCTGCGCACGATGGCCGAGGAGCCGTACGACGTCCTCGTCCTCGCCCTGGTCGGCGGCGGCGTCCAGGCCATGCTGCACGGCCTGGGGCGCGTGTGGGAGGACCGCTCCGACCGGCCCGTCGTCGTCACCGGCTACGTCGGCGTCGTCTACGAGAAGCTCGCCGACGGCCTGCTCCTGCGCCACGGCGCCGACCTCGTGCTGGCCAACTCCCGACAGGACGCGGACCGTTTCCGCGCCGTGTACGAGGGGGTCGGCGCCGACGCCTCCGCGGTGACCGAGGTCGCCCTGCCCTTCCTCGGCGGGGCCGCCTACACCGGCGAGCACGATCCGTACACCGTCGTCTTCGCCGCCCAGCCCTCCGTCCCGGACAGCCGCAAGGACCGCGCCTACCTGCTGGACCGCCTGATCCAGCACGCCCGGCGCCATCCGGAGCGCGAGGTGCTGCTCAAGCTGCGCTCCAAGCCGGGCGAGCACACCACGCACATCGAGGAGCTGCCGTACCAGAAGCTGGTGCAGCGGGCCGACCCGCCGTCCAACTTCCACCTCGTCTACGGGCACATGGGCGAGGTCCTCGACCGCACCGACCTGCTGGTGACCGTCAGCTCCACGGCGGCCCTGGAGTCGCTGCACCGCCGCATCCCCACCGTCGTGCTCACCGACCTCGGGGTGCGCGAGGCGCTCGGCAACCACCACTTCGTCGGCTCCGGCTGCCTCGCCTCCTGGGACCAGCTCGACGACGGCCACCGCCCGGTCCCCGACCCGGAGTGGATCGCCCGGCAGGGCGTGGCGGCGGGCGGAACCGGCGCGGGGGAGAGCACGTACGCGACCGCCTTCGACCGGGCCCGCGCACGCATCGCCTCCCTGCTCGCCCGGCCCGGCGGCCTGCCGCCGCTCACCCCGTACTACACACCCGTCACCGCCCCCGGCTACCTGCCCGGCATCCTCGCCCGCCACCACCTCGGCCCGGACGGCACCCCGCTGCCCGGCGCGCCCGCCGCCGACCGCGAGCCCGGCCCGGTCCGGCAGATCGTGCGCCGCGCGGCCCGCGGCGCCTACCGGCACGGCGTGCAGCGCGTCGCCCCGGTCATCCGGCGGATGGGGGAGCTGTGACCGGCCCGAACCATCAGCAAGGAGTACAGCCCATGTCCCAACCGGAACCGGGCCGGGGCGCCGACGTGCGCCGTGTGCTCGCGGTGATTCCCGCGCGCGGCGGCTCCAAGGGCGTGCCCGCGAAGAACCTCGCCCCCGTCGGCGGCGTGCCCCTGGTGGCCCGCGCGGTGCGCGAGTGCCGGGCCGCCCGCCTCGTGACGGACGTCGTCGTCTCCACCGACGACCAGGCCATCGCGGCCACCGCCCGCGAGGCCGGCGCCGAGGTCGTCCTGCGCCCCGCCGCCATCGCCGGGGACACGGCGACCTCCGAGGCCGCGGTGCTCCACGCCATGGACGCCCACGAGGCCCTGCACGGATCGGCCGTCGACGTGGTGCTCCTCGTGCAGTGCACCAGCCCCTTCCTCGTCCGCGAGGACATCGACGGGGTGGCCGGCGCGATCGTGGAGGGCGGCGCCGACACCGCGGTGACCGTGGCCCCGTTCCACGGCTTCGTGTGGCGCGACGGCGCGGACGAGGCGGACCAGGAGGAGGGCGGCTACGGCGTCAACCACGACAAGTCCTACCGCCCGCGCCGCCAGGACCGCCCCCAGGACCTGCTGGAGACCGGCGCCGCCTACGCCATGGACGCGCCCGGCTTCCGCAAGCACGGGCACCGCTTCTTCGGCCGCACCGAACTGGTCCGCACCGACCCGGCCCGCGTCCTGGAGATCGACGACCCGCACGACCTGGCCCGCGCCCGCGCCCTGGCCCCCCACTTCGACACCGCACGGCCGGGCGCCCTCCCGACCACGGCCGACATCGACGCGGTCGTCCTCGACTTCGACGGCACCCAGACCGACGACCGGGTGCTGATCGACTCCGACGGACGGGAGTTCGTCTCCGTGCACCGCGGCGACGGACTCGGCATCGCGGCCCTGCGCCGCAGCGGCCTGCGGATGCTGATCCTGTCCACGGAGGTGAACCCGGTCGTCGCCGCCCGCGCCCGGAAGCTGAAGCTCCCGGTGCTGCACGGCATCGACCGCAAGGACCTCGCACTCAAGCAGTGGTGCGAGGAGCAGGGCATCGCGCCCGAGCGCGTGCTCTACGTCGGCAACGACGTCAACGACCTGCCGTGCTTCGCCCTCGTGGGCTGGCCCGTGGCGGTCGCCAGCGCCCACGACACCGTGCGCGACGCCGCACGCGCGGTCACCACCGTGCCCGGCGGCGAGGGCGCGATCCGGGAGATCGCCGCCTGGCTCCTCGGCCCCTCGCTCGACTCGCTCCACGTCCCCGACTCCCTCGAGTCCTTCGACACCCCCACCACGATCACCCAGTCCAAGTAAGGAACCCCCCGCCATGAGCACCAACTCCCGCATCCGCTCCTTCGGTACCCGCGAGGCCGGCCCCGGCCGCCCCGTCTACATCACCGGCGAGATCGGCATCAACCACAACGGCGACCTCGAGAACGCCTTCAAGCTGATCGACGCCGCCGCCGAGGCCGGCTGCGACGCCGTCAAGTTCCAGAAGCGCACCCCCGAGATCTGCACCCCGCGCGACCAGTGGGACATCGAGCGCGACACCCCCTGGGGCCGGATGACGTACATCGACTACCGCCACCGCGTGGAGTTCGGCGAGGACGAGTACCGCCAGATCGACGAGTACTGCAAGTCCAGGAACATCGCCTGGTTCGCCTCCCCGTGGGACACCGAGGCCGTCGCCTTCCTGGAGAAGTTCGACGTCCCCGCCCACAAGGTCGCCTCCGCCTCCCTGACCGACGACGAGCTGCTGCGCGCCCTGCGCGCCACCGGCCGTACGGTCATCCTCTCCACCGGCATGTCCACCCCGAAGCAGATCCGCCACGCCGTCGAGGTCCTGGGCAGCGACAACATCCTGCTCTGCCACGCCACCTCGACCTACCCGGCGAAGGCCGAGGAGCTCAACCTGCGCGTGATCAACACGCTCCAGCAGGAGTACCCGAACGTCCCGATCGGCTACTCCGGCCACGAGACCGGCCTGCAGACCACCCTCGCCGCCGTCGCCCTCGGCGCCACCTTCGTCGAGCGCCACATCACCCTCGACCGCGCCATGTGGGGCTCCGACCAGGCCGCCTCCGTCGAGCCGCAGGGCCTGGCCCGCCTGGTCCGCGACATCCGCACCATCGAGGCCTCCCTCGGCGACGGCGTCAAGAAGGTCTACGACTCCGAGCTCGGCCCCATGAAGAAGCTGCGCCGCGTCACCGGTGTGGTCGCCGAGGCGGAGATCGCCGCGGCGGCGGGCGAGCCGGTCTCGGTCTGACCTCACCCCCACCCCCCACCACGACGGGACGGTCGTACGCCGATGAGCCCCCGCGCCGGGAACGCCGGCCCCCACACTCTCGCCTTCGTCGAGAGCCCGGTACAACTGCTGAACGTGCTGGAGTGGGCGCACGCGCGCGCACCCGGCGCGGAGCTCACCCTCGTGGTCCTCTCGCCCGTCGACCCGATGACCCGCGGCCAGCTGCGCCGCATGGCCGAACTGGCCCGCAAGGAGGGCCACCAGGTCCGCTGGGAGGAGGCGCGCGGCGGCGCCACCGCCCCCTTCCGCACGGTCGGCGGCCTGACGACCGCCCTGCGCCGCGCGGACCGGATCGTCATGGGCGACCCCTTCTCCCGCTACGTACAACTGCTCCTCACCATCACCCGCGCCCGTGACCTGGTCGTCGTCGACGACGGCACGGCCACGATGGAGTTCGTCACCCAGCTCGCCCACGGTGAACGCCTGGTGCGCTGGCACCGCAAGGGCAGCCGTTCCGGCCCTCGCGACCTGCTCTTCGGACCGGTCTCCGCGTCCGCGCGGCGCCGCCTCACCCCGGCCCGGGGCCGCGGCGTGGAGGTCTACTCCTCCATGCCCATCGAGGACACCCCGGACGGCGTCACCGTCACCGCGAACGACTTCGCCTGGACCCGCGCCCGCTTCGGCCCGCCCCGCATCACCAAGGGGGCCGACATGGTCGGTACGTCCCTGGTGGAGACCGGCGTCGTGGACGGCGACCGCTACCTGGACGCCGTACGCGTCCTGGCGAAGACCCACGGGGCGACCCGCTACTTCGCCCACCGCCGCGAGAGCGCCGAGAAACTGCACCGGCTGGCGGTGGAGACCGGCCTGGAGATCGTCCGCCCCGACCTCCCGCTGGAGCTGATCGCCCGCCGCGGCCCGATCGGCCGGACCGTCCTCAGCTTCCCCTCCACCGTCGTCCACACCCTCCCCCTGGCCCTGGCCGGCACCGAGGTCCGCGTCGCCGTCTGCGACATCGACCCCGCCTGGCTCACCCGCTCCGCCTCCCCCCGCGCGAGCGGCTTCCTGTCCGGTGTGACGGACACGGCCCGCAACGCGCACCGGCTGTCGGCGGTGGCGAGCACGGGGTAGCTCCCGCGGGGAGCCGGCCCGGGTGGCCGACGACCTCCCCGTACGAACGGTCAGGAGCCGGCCTCGTACCGGCGCACCCGGAGGAAGTGACGCAGCGCTCCCGGGGTGGCCGCGACCGTCCCCGCCACGGCGCGCGTGGGGCGGTCGTCGCGTGGTACCTGTATCCCGAGCGGGCGCCGCCGAGTGGTTCGAACCACTCCCGGTGGATCTCTCATGATCGGCTCGGCCGGAAAGACGGGCGAGTTTACCCAGGCAACTCGACAGCTATGCGTAGGGCGGCCCAACTTTCTTCCCCTAAGGGGCTGAATTTTGTTGATCGTGGGTCCACCGACCGCTCGGGCGCCCTACTCTGCAAAGGGTGAAAGCGTTGATGTCCCCAGAGTCCGAGGCCGACACTCCCGGTGAGACCGCGCTGCCCGGCGCATTGCCCGAGGCGCTGCGCGCCGAGCTCGTCGCCTTCCGTCGCGACCTGCACATGCACCCCGAACTGGGCAACCAGGAGTTCCGCACCACCGCCGCGATCAAGGAGCGGCTGGAGCGGGCCGGCCTCAGGCCGCGGGTGCTCCCGATCGGCACCGGACTCGTCTGCGACATCGGCACCAGCACCGACTCGGGACAGTGGGCCGGCGGGCCGCGCATGCTCGCCCTGCGGGCCGACATCGACGCGCTGCCCATCCCGGACACCAAGAACGAGTGCGCCTACCGCTCGACGGTCCCGGACCGCGCCCACGCCTGCGGGCACGACGTCCACACCACCGTCGTCCTCGGCACCGGACTCGTGCTCGCCGATCTGCACCGGCGGGGCCTGCTGCCCCGGCCCGTGCGGCTGATCTTCCAGCCGGCGGAGGAGGTGCTGCCCGGCGGTGCCCCGGACACCATCGAGGGCGGCGCGCTCGACGGCGTGCGCCGCATCCTGGCCGTGCACTGCGATCCCCGGGTGGACGCCGGGAGGATCGGACTGCGGGTCGGCCCCATCACCTCCGCCTGCGACCGGCTCGAGATCGCCCTGAACGGCCCCGGCGGCCACACCGCCCGCCCGCACCTCACCACCGACCTGGTCACCGCCGCCGCGCGGGTGGTCACCGACGTGCCCTCGCTCGTCGCCCGGCGCGTGGACAGCCGCAGCGGGCTCGCCCTGACCTGGGGGCGGATCGACTGCGGCCACGCCCCGAACGTCATCCCGCAGCACGCCGAACTCGCCGGGACCGTGCGCTGCCTCGACCTCGACGCCTGGCGGCAGGCGCCCGACCTGGTCGTCGGCGCCATCGACGAGATCGCCAACCTGTACCGGGCCAAGTCCGAGATCACCTACGTCCGCGGAGTCCCCCCGGTCGTCAACGAGGTCACCAGCACCGAACTGCTCCAGGCCGCCATGGTCGCCCGGCGCGGTACCGACTCCGTGGAGGGCACCGAGCAGAGCCTCGGCGGCGAGGACTTCTCCTGGTACCTGGAGCAGGTGCCCGGCGCCATGGCCCGGCTCGGCGTCCGCCCGCCCGGCGAGCGCACGGTGCGCGACCTGCACCAGGGTGACTTCGACGTGGACGAGCACGCCATCACGGTGGGCGTGGAGATGTTCACCGCGGCGGCACTGATCGACGCCGTCCAGTAGGAGCCGGCCGTCCGGCCCGCCGCGGTCACGGCCTCGGCGGGCCGGGCGCGGCACGCCCCGGCACCCCTTTCCACCCCGTACGGCCGGGTGGTTCACAAGGCCGTAACCGGCCAGCGGCACGAATGGGTAACGGCCCCGCGGAACCCCGTTCCCAGGAGTTTCTACGCGCGTTAATGTGCGCCGAACCGAGCGCCCGCTGCGGGGCTTTGGAGAATGGGGAACTTCAGATGCGTCGGATATCGAGACTGACCCGTGCCGCGGTGGGGGTCGCGTCGCTGGCACTCGCCGCCACGGCCTGCGGCGGCACCAGCGGCGACAGCGGCAGCGGCGACGAGGGCGGCAAGGGCCTCGCCATCGCCTACGACGTCGGCGGCAAGGGCGACCAGTCCTTCAACGACGCCGCGTACGCGGGTCTGGAGCGGGCCCGGAAGGAGTTCGGCTACAAGACCGCCGACATCGAGCCCACCGACGGCGAGACCGACGCCGACAAGGAGCAGCGCCTCGCCTCCCTCGCGAAGCAGGGCTACAACCCGATCATCGGTGTCGGCTTCGCCTACGGCCCGGCGATGAAGGCCGTCGCCGCGAAGTACCCGGACACCGCCTTCGGCATCGTGGACTCCGTGGTCGAGGGCAAGAACGTCGCGTCCCTCGTCTTCGCCGAGAACGAGGCCTCCTATCTCGCGGGCGTCGCGGCGGCCAAGACGACCAAGAGCAACGTCGTCGGCTTCGTGGGCGGGGTCGACGTACCGCTGATCCACAAGTTCGAGGCCGGCTACAAGCAGGGCGTGCGGGACACCGACCCCAAGGTCAAGGTGGTCTCGCGGTACCTGACGCAGACCGTGGAGGAGGGCGGCTTCACCAGCCCGGACAAGGGCCGCGCCGCGGCCGAGGGCCAGATCGAGGAGAAGGCCGACGTCGTCTACCAGGCGGCCGGTCTGTCCGGCCAGGGCGTGATCGAGGCCGCCGCCAAGGCGAAGGTCTGGGCGATCGGCGTCGACTCCGACCAGTACCGGCAGGAAGCCCTCGCGAAGTACAAGGACTCCATCCTGACCTCCGCCCTCAAGGACGTCGACGGTGCGGTGTACGCCCTGGCCAAGTCGGTGAAGGACGGCAAGCCGCTGACCGGCACCCAGACCTTCGACCTGAAGTCCGACGGCGTGGGCCTGTCCGACAGCAACCCGAAGTACGCCGGGATCCAGGGGCTGACGGACGCCGTGACCAAGGCCAAGGCGGGCATCATCGACGGCTCCATCAAGGTCAGGACCGAGTAGACCGACGGCTCCATCAAGGTCAGGACCGAGTGGAGCGACGGCTCCATCAAGGTCAGGACCGAGTGGAGCGGCGGCTCACGCACAGCTCAGGGCCGAGGAGCCCGGCGGCTCCCGCAAGGCTCAGGACCGAGGAGCCCGGCGCGGCACGGAACCGGACGAAGCGGGCGGGCACCCCGGGTGTCCGCCCGCTTCGGCGTGCCGCGCGCGGGCGCCCCGGCGTCACCCTCCGCCACCCTCCGTTTGCGTCCGGCAAGCCCCGCCCCCCTGTCCGCGGCGGCTTGCTCACGGGCGGATAACAAGGTGGACAGAAGGGGTTTTCAGGCAGGTCTACGCGCGTTAATCTGCGGCGAAGCCAGCGCCGTAGCCGAACCGTCCGGCGCTTGTACGACAGGAGCACCAGACATGCGCCGGATTACCCGGATCACGGTCGCAGGCGCAGCGACCGCCTCCCTGGCCCTCGCCCTCGCCGCCTGCGGTGGTACCTCGACCTCCTCCGGGTCGGAGTCCAAGGGTGACAAGGGCCTCGCCATCGCGTACGACGTCGGCGGCAAGGGCGACCAGTCCTTCAACGACGCCGCGTACGCGGGTCTGGAGCAGGCGAAGAGCGAGTTCAAGTACGAGACGGCCGACGTCGAGCCCACCGACGGCGAGACCGACGCCGACAAGGAGCAGCGCCTGGTCTCCCTGGCCAAGCAGGGCTACAACCCGGTCGTCGGCGTCGGCTACGCGTACGCCGCCGCGCTGAAGAGCGCCGCCGAGAAGTACCCGGACACCACCTTCGGCATCGTGGACGACGCCACGATCGAGGCGAAGAACGTGGCCGACCTGGTCTTCAACGAGGAGCAGGCGTCCTACCTCGCCGGTGTCGCCGCCGCCAAGAGCACGAAGACCAAGACGGTCGGTTTCGTGGGCGGTGTGGACATCCCGCTGATCCACAAGTTCCAGGCCGGCTTCGAGCAGGGCGTCAAGGACACCGACCCGAAGGTCAAGGTGATCTCGCAGTACCTGACGCAGACGGCGGAGGAGGGCGGCTTCTCCAGCCCCGACAAGGGCAAGACCGCCGCCGAGGGCCAGATCGAGAAGAAGGCCGACGTCGTCTACGCGGCGGCCGGTCTCTCCGGTCAGGGCGTGATCGAGGCCGCCGCCGCCAACAAGGTGTGGGCGATCGGCGTCGACTCCGACCAGTACAAGCAGGAAGCCCTCGCCAAGTACAAGGACAGCATCCTGACTTCGGCCACCAAGGACGTCGCGAAGGCGGTCTACAACCTCGCGAAGTCGGTCGAGGACGGCAAGCCCGAGACCGGTATCGTTCGGGGCGATCTGAAGTCCGGCGAGGTCGGCCTCTCGGTCTCCAACCCGAAGTTCGCGGACGACGCCGAGCTCCAGGCAGCCATCACGACGGCCAAGGAGAAGATCGTCAGCGGCGAGATCAAGGTCAAGAGCAGCTGAACCGAGCTGAGCTGAGCACCACCTCGAACAGCGTGTAACCCGCGGGGTTGCACCGGCTCGGCGGGGTACGGGGAGGCCGCCTCCCCGTACCCCGTCGTGTGGTGTGCCGCCGCTTCAGATGCCGAAGGGGCGCTACACGCGTAGACGGCCCCCGTCCCCAGGAGAGTGCGCCATCAACGCGTCCAGCAGCCCTCCGGCCGGAGCGGCGGTCAACGAATCGGTGACCGCCGTCGAACTCGCCGGGATCACCAAGCGTTTCCCCGGTGTCGTGGCCAACCACGACATCCACCTCACGGTCCGCAAGGGCACCGTCCACGCCCTCGTCGGCGAGAACGGCGCCGGCAAGTCGACCCTGATGAAGATCCTCTACGGCATGCAGAAGCCGGACGAGGGCACCATCACGATCGACGGCGAGCAGGTCTCCTTCTCGTCTCCCGCCGACGCCATCGTCCGCGGCATCGGCATGGTCCACCAGCACTTCATGCTCGCCGACAACCTCACGGTCCTCGAGAACGTGGTCCTCGGCAGCGAGAAGCTCCACGGCATCGGCGCCCGGGCCCGCCGGAAGATCAACGAGATCTCCGAGCGCTACGGCCTCGGCGTACGCCCCGACGTCCTGGTCGAGGAGCTGGGCGTCGCCGCCCGCCAGCGCGTGGAGATCTTGAAGGTCCTCTACCGCGGCGCCCGCACGCTGATCCTGGACGAGCCGACGGCCGTCCTGGTGCCGCAGGAGGTGGACGCCCTCTTCGACAACCTGCGCGAGCTGAAGGCCGAGGGCCTGTCGGTCATCTTCATCTCCCACAAGCTGGGCGAGGTCCTCTCGGTGGCGGACGACATCACCGTCATCCGCCGCGGCACCACGGTCGGTACGGCCGTGCCCGCCGAGACCACACCGCGCCAGCTCGCCGAGCTGATGGTGGGCAGCGAGCTGCCGACGCCCCAGACGGCGGAGTCGACGGTCACCGACCGCCCGGTCCTCACCGTCGACACGCTGCGCCTGGTGGCTCCGGGCGGCAAGGCCCTGCTCGACGACGTCTCCTTCACCATCCACGCCGGCGAGGTCCTCGGCATCGCCGGTGTCGAGGGCAACGGCCAGACGGAACTGGTCGACGCACTCATCGGCCTGCGCCACGCCGACTCCGGCACCATCCGCTTCCTCGACCAGGACATCACCGCGCTGCCCACCCGCAAGCGCCGTGAGCGGGGCGTCGGCTACATCCCCGAGGACCGCCACCGCCACGGCCTGCTCCTGGAGGCCCCGCTCTGGGAGAACCGCATCCTCGGCCACGTCACCGAGAAGCCCAACAGCAAGGGCTTCTGGCTGGACCCGAAGGGCTCCCAGGAGGACACCCGCCGCATCGTCGAGACGTACGACGTCCGCACCCCCGGCATCGACGTCACCGCCGCCTCGCTCTCCGGCGGCAACCAGCAGAAGCTGATCGTCGGCCGCGAGATGAGCCACCAGCCGCGCTTCCTCATCGCCGCCCACCCCACGCGCGGCGTGGACGTCGGCGCGCAGGCCGCGATCTGGGATCACATCCGCGAGGCCCGCCGCGAGGGCCTGGCCGTGCTGCTGATCTCCGCCGACCTCGACGAGCTGATCGGCCTGTCCGACACCCTCCGGGTGATCTACGACGGCAAGCTGGTCGCGGACGCCGACCCGGCCACCATCACCCCCGAGGAGCTCGGTTCGGCGATGACCGGCGCCGCTTCCGGTCACCTCGAACACGAAGAGACCCCGGCCGACGGTGGCCGGGGTGCGGAAGACGAGGCCCGCTGATGAAGAAGTTCGACAAGGAGCGCGTGCTCCTCGCGGTGGCCGGACCGGTCATCGCGCTCGCCGTGGCCTTCGTGCTGAGCGCGATCGTCCTGATCGCCTCGGGCAAGAACCCGGTCGAGCCGTTCGCCCTGATGTTCGAGCAGGCCGGTTTCTCCGACATCCAGGTACTGATCATCAACCAGGCGTCGATGTACTACATCGCGGCCCTCGCGGTCGCCATCGGCTTCCGGATGAACCTGTTCAACATCGGCGTCGACGGCCAGTACCAGCTCGCCGCCATGATCGCCGCGATCGTCGGCGCCCACGCCGACCTGCCGGCCGCCCTCCAGATCCCGCTCCTGCTCCTGACCGCCGTCCTCACCGGCGCCTTCTGGTCCGGCATCGCGGGCGTTCTGAAGGTCACCCGCGGCGTCAGCGAGGTCGTCGCGACGATCATGCTCAACGCCATCGCCACCGCCGTCATCGGCTACCTGTGGCTGCCGGACGTCTTCGGCGTCAAGATCGGCAACAACAACACCACCGGCGAGATGCACGAGTCCGGCTGGATCCCCGGCATCGACATGGGCGCGGCGGGCGAGGTCTACGGCCTGGTCATCCTCGCCGTCCTGCTCGGCATCGGCTACTGGATCGTCCTCAACCGCACCCGCTTCGGCTTCGACCTGCGCGCCTCCGGCGCCTCCGAGTCCGCCGCCGCGGCCAGCGGCGTGGACCCCAAGCGCATGGTGCTCACCGCGATGCTCATCTCCGGCGGTCTCGCCGGTCTCGCGGGCCTGCCGATCCTGCTCGGCGACACCCACACCTACAGCCTCAACTTCCCCACCGGCATCGGCTTCCTCGGCATCGGCATCGCCCTGCTCGGCCGCAACAGCCCGGTCGGCATCGCCTTCGCCGCCCTGCTGTGGGCCTGGCTCGACAAGGCCTCGCCCGAACTGGACTTCCACGGCTACGACAAGGAGATCGCGGTCATCATGCAGGGCCTGATCGTCCTGTCCGTCGTCGTCTCCTACGAGGCCGTCCGCGAGTGGGGCCTGCGCCGCCAGCAGCGCCGGGTCGGCGCGGAGCTGGCCGCCGGACACGTCCTCGGCGCCACCGACAACACGAAGAAGGAGGTGGCCGGCCGATGACCGCTCCGACCACAGCGACCGACATCAACCAGCCCTCGCTGCAGCCCGGGGCGCCGGCCGGCCGCCGCATGTCGCTGCCCGTCCTGATGCTGGTCATCGCCGGAGCCCTGGCACTGACCTCCCTCGTCCGCCTGATCACCGGCGCCGACGGCATCACCAACGTCAGCCAGATGTCCACCGCCCTCCAGCTCGCCGTGCCGATCGGCCTCGCCGGCCTCGGCGGCCTGTGGGCCGAGCGCGCGGGCGTCGTCAACATCGGCCTCGAGGGCATGATGATCCTCGGCACCTGGTTCGGCGCCTGGGCCGGCTTCCAGTGGGGCCCGTGGACCGGTGTCCTCGTCGGCATCGTCGGCGGCGCGATCGGCGGACTGCTGCACGCGATCGTCACCGTCACCTTCAACGTCAACCACATCGTCTCCGGTGTGGCCCTCAACATCCTCGCCCTGGGCGCCACCCGCTACCTCGCCCCGCTCGCCTTCGAGGGCCACCAGGGCGGCTCGGCCAAGCAGTCCCCGCCGGTCGACTCCCTCGGCCACTTCACGGTGCCGGGACTGTCCGACGGCCTCCAGACCCTCAACGACAAGGGCTGGTTCCTGATCTCGGACATCGCCGGCCTGCTCGGCGGCCTGGTCACAGACGTCTCCTGGCTGACCCTGATCGCCGTCGCGCTGGTCCCCGCCACCTGGTGGATCCTGTGGCGCACGCCGTTCGGCCTGCGCCTGCGCTCCTGCGGCGAGAACCCGGTCGCGGCCGAGTCCCTCGGCGTCAACGTCTACAAGTACAAGTACCTCGCCGTGATCATCTCCGGCGGTCTGGCCGGGCTCGGCGGTGTCTTCCTCTCCATCGTGGCCAACCCCTTCTACCTGGAGGGCCAGACCAGCGGACGCGGCTACATCGGCCTCGCGGCGATGATCTTCGGTAACTGGATGCCGGGCGGTCTCGCCATCGGCGCGGGCCTGTTCGGCTACACCGACAGCCTCAACCTGCGCGGCGGCTCCGCCAACGTGCACGCCCTGCTGCTGCTCGGCGCCCTGCTGCTGCTGGCCGGCGCCATCTGGCTGGCGGTCCGCAAGAAGTACGTCAAGGCCGTGGTCACGCTGGTCGTCGGCGCCCTGGTCTTCGCCTGGTACGCCGGCACCGACGACGTCCCCAACCAGGTCGTCTCCGCCACCCCGTACGTCGTCACCCTCGTCGTCCTCGCGCTGTCCGCGCAGCGCCTGCGGATGCCGAAGGCGGACGGCATGCCGTACCGGAAGGGGCAGGGCAAGTGACCGACGTCGACTGGGAGGCGCTGCGCACGGCGGCCCGGGACGCCATGTCCCGGGCGTACGCCCCCTACTCCGGGTACGCCGTGGGCGCCGCCGCCCTGGTCGACGACGGCCGCACGGTGACAGGCTGCAACGTGGAGAACGCCAGCTACGGCGTCGGCCTGTGCGCCGAGTGCGGCCTGGTCTCCCAGCTCCAGCTGACCGGCGGCGGCCGGCTGACACACTTCGCCTGCGTCGACGGCCACGGCGAGACCCTGGTGCCGTGCGGACGCTGCCGCCAGCTGCTGTACGAGTTCGGCGGCCCGGAGATGCTGCTGGAGACCCCCGCCGGAGTGCTCCCGCTCTCGGAGATGCTCCCGCAGGCCTTCGGCCCCGGCCACCTCACCAAGTAACTCCCGCAATCCCGTAAGGAAAGCCAGACATGGGCATGGACGTCATCTCCGTCATCCGCACCAAGCGGGACCGCGGCGAACTCAGCGGCGAGCAGATCGACTGGGTCATCGACGCGTACACCCGCGGCGAGGTGGCCGACGAGCAGATGTCGGCCCTCGCGATGGCGATCCTGCTCAACGGCATGAACCGCGGCGAGATCGCCCGCTGGACGGCCGCGATGATCGCCTCCGGCGAGCGCATGGACTTCTCGTCCCTGTCCCGCCCGACCGCCGACAAGCACTCCACGGGCGGCGTCGGCGACAAGATCACCCTGCCGCTCGCCCCGCTGGTCGCGGCCTGCGGCGCGGCCGTCCCGCAGCTCTCCGGCCGGGGCCTCGGCCACACCGGCGGCACCCTGGACAAGCTGGAGTCGATCCCGGGCTGGCGCGCGCTGCTGTCCAACGAGGAGATGCTGAACGTCCTGGACGGTGTCGGCGCGGTGATCTGCGCGGCGGGCGACGGCCTCGCGCCCGCCGACAAGAAGCTCTACGCCCTCCGGGACGTCACGGGCACCGTCGAGGCGATCCCGCTGATCGCCTCCTCCATCATGTCCAAGAAGATCGCCGAGGGCACCGGCTCCCTGGTGCTGGACGTGAAGGTGGGCAGCGGCGCCTTCATGAAGACGACCGAGGACGCGCGGGAGCTGGCGCGGACGATGGTCGGCCTCGGCACCGACCACGGCGTGAAGACGGTCGCCCTGCTGACGGACATGGCCACCCCGCTCGGCCTCACCGCGGGCAACGCCCTGGAGGTCCGCGAGTCCGTCGAGGTCCTGGCCGGCGGTGGCCCGTCCGACGTGGTCGAACTGACCCTCGCCCTGGCCCGCGAGATGCTCGACGCGGCGGGGCTGCCGGACGCCGACCCGGCGAAGGCCCTGGCCGACGGCTCCGCGATGGACGTCTGGCGGCGCATGATCGCGGCCCAGGGCGGTGACCCGGACGCTCAGCTGCCCACGGCCAAGGAGCAGCACGTCGTCAAGGCGGGCGCCTCCGGCGTCCTGACCCGCCTCGACGCCTACGACATCGGCGTCGCCGCCTGGCGCCTCGGCGCGGGCCGCGCCCGCAAGGAGGACCCGGTACAGGCGGGCGCGGGCGTCGAGCTGCACGCGAAGCCCGGCGACACGGTGACCGAGGGCCAGCCCCTGCTGACCCTGCACACGGACACCCCGGACCGCTTCGCGTACGCCCTCGCGGCGGTGGAGGGCTCCTACGACGTCGCCCCGGCGGGCACGGACTTCACCGCCTCGCCGGTGGTGCTGGAGCGCATCGCCTGACCAGGGGATTCCTCGATCGGGTGAACGGGACCGGCGGACCTCCACCGGTCCCGTTCGGCATGCCGACGGCGGGCACCGATGATTTCCCGGCCCGCCCCGGGTCTACCGCACGTGGACGCTGTGACACCCGCCGTACTCGTGCTGCCGGGGCCTGTCTCCCGAGGGGAGACACCCCGGCTCTGCGACGAGGTGCGCGCACTGCTGGCAAGCACCCGGGCCCAGGTGGTCGTCTGCGACGTCGGCGGTCTGGGGCCGCCGGGGCTCGCCGTCGTCGATCTGCTGGCCCGCCTGGAGCTCACCGCCCGGCGGGCCGGGGGCCGGATCCGGCTGCGCGACCCCGACCCCGCCCTGCACGCCCTACTGGACCTCGTCGGCCTCCGCTTCGAGACGGAGCGGCAGGTCGAACAGCGGGAACCACCGCTTGGTGTCGAGGAAGCAGTGGAACCCGGTGATGCGGCCGTCTGAGATCTCCAGCACCTGGACCGCCCACGGCGCGTAGCCGCCCGCCTCCGGGTCCGGCTTGTACTGAGCGAAGGCAGGCAGCCCATTGGCCCGCACCGGGATCAGCCGCGAGTTCGCGCACGCGGCGCCGAGCGTCGTCATGAAACCGGTGATGTCCACCGGACCGGTCAGCCACAGGTCGAACGGCGGCATCGTCATGACGGCGTCCTCGTGCAGCAGCGCCGTCAGCGCCGTCATGTCATAGCCCTCGAAGGCCGCCACATACCGCTCCAGGAGCTTCTGCTGCTCCTCGTCCAGCGGGTCGGACACCGCCGCGCGCTCGCCCCGCTCCTCCCGCTCGGCGAGCGTCGCGCGGGCACGCTGCAGCGCGCTGTTGACGGAGGCGACCGACGTGCCGAGCAGCTCGGCGACCTCGCTCGCCTTCCAGGCCAGCACCTCGCGCAGGATCAGCACCGCCCGCTGCTTGGGCGGCAGCTGCTGGAGGGCGGCCATGAAGGCGAGCCGCACCGACTCCTTGGCCACCGCGGCCTCCGCCGGGTCGGCGGTCGACGGCAGCACGCGGGCGTCCGGCATCGGCTCCAGCCAGGTGCTGTCCGGGCGGGGGGACAGCGCGGCCCGGGCCAACGGCGTCGAGTCCGTCAGGTCCATCGGGCGGGCCCGCTTGTTGCCCGCGGTCAGCATGTCGAGGCAGACGTTGGTCGCGATCCGGTAGAGCCAGGAGCGGAGGCTGGAACGGCCCTCGAACTTGTCGTAGCTCCGCCAGGCGCGGACCAGGGTGTCCTGGACCGCGTCCTCGGCCTCGAAGGAGGAGCCGAGCATCCGGTAGCAGTACCCCGTCAGCTCGACGCGGTGCTTCTCCAGTGCGGATTCCAGCTCCGTGGTCACGGTGCCGTTGGTCATCGTCCACCCACCCCTGTGGCTTCCCGTCCTGCGCGTCTTCGCGCCTCGCACTTCGGAAGCTACCGCAGGGGACTGACAATGGCCCGTGCAGTCGGGGAATCCGCAGGTCGCGAGGGTGCGCGCTCCGGCCCGTCCGGGTCTCCTCAGGCGCGCGCCGGCACGCTCCGGGCCGTCCGGCGCGCCGCCAGCGTCCCGGTCACCGTGATCGTCACGACGCCCAGCACCGCCAGCAGCCCGACCCCGACCGTCCCGGCCCAGCCGCCGGAGTGGAAGGCCGTCGCGCCGACCGTGCTCCCCACACTGGAGCCGATGTAGTAGGCCGACTGGTACAGGGCCGACGCCTGCGCCCGGCCGTGCGTCGCCGTCCTGCTGACCGCCGAGGACGCCACCGCGTGCCCGGCGAAGAAACCCGCCGTGATCAGCACCAGGCCCAGCAGGACCAGTGGCAGCCAGGGGGCGAGGGACAGCAGCAGGCCCGCCGCCGTCGTGCCGCCGCCCAGGTACAGCGCCCCGCGGCGGCCGAGACGGCCCACCAGCCGGCCCGCCGTCGACGCCGAGACCGTGCCGACCAGGTAGACCAGGAAGATGGAGCCGACCACACCCTGCGGCAGGGAGAACGGCGCCTCGGCCAGGCGGTAGCCGATCACCGTGTACACGCCGCCGAACACCGTCATGAACAGCGCGCCGATCGCGTACAGGCGGCGCAGCAGCGGGTCGGCGAGGTGGTCGCGGACCGTGCGGGCCAGGACGCGCGGGCGCAGCGAGCCCGGCGTGAAGTGCCGGGGCGCCGGCAGCAGCAGCCGGAAGGCCACCGCGCACGCCACCGCCACGGCGCCGATCACCCCGACGGCGATCCGCCAGCCCCACTCCTGGGCGACCCACCCGGTGATGACCCGCCCGCTCATCCCGCCGACGCTGTTGCCCGCCACGAACAGACCGATCGCCGTCACCAGCGCCCGCGGGGACACCTCCTCCGCGAGGTACGCCGTCGCCGACGCCGGCAGCCCGGCCAGCGCCGCGCCCTGCACCGCGCGCAGCGCGACGAGGGCCGGCAGCGACGGGGCGAAGGGGACCAGCAGCCCGACGGCCACCGCGACCGCCAGCGACGCCGTCATGACCGCACGCCGCCCGAAGCGTTCCGACAGCGCGCTCATCGGCAGGACGAACACCGCGAGGCCACCGGTCGCGGCGGCCACCGTCCAGCTCGCGTCGCTCGCCGTGACGCCCAGGTCGCCCGAGATCAGCGGCAGCAGCGCCTGGGTGGAGTAGAGCAGCGCGAAGGTCGCGACACCCGCGAGGAACAGGGCGAGGCTCATCCGGCGGTAGCCGGGGCCGCCCGGCGTCATGCGCGCGTCGAAGGGGGCGGGAGCGGAGACTGCGGAGGCGGCGCCCACGGCGGTGGACGCCCCGGTATCGGCGGGAGTCATACCGTGACGGTACGAAGCCCGTCGCTCATCCGTCCAATGCATGGAATGGCCATAATCGTTCCCATGGTGCATCAGCAAAGCTCACGGCCACGCCTGTCACCGTCCGGTGACACAGAAGACATCGTCGCGCTGCTCGCGCCCCGCCTCGCCCACTTCGCGGGCGTGGCCCGTACCGAGCACGTCACCCGGGCCGCCCAGGAGATGAACGTCCCCCAGTCGACCCTCTCGCGGGCCCTCGTCCGCCTCGAAGCGGACCTGGGCGTCGACCTGTTCGTCCGCCGCGGCCGCACGCTCGCGCTGACCGTCGCCGGACGCACCTTCCTCGGCTCCGTCGAACGCGCCCTCGCCGAGGTCGAGCGCGCCGCCGAGGAGGTCCGCGCGGACGCCGACCCGGCCACCGGCAAGGTCGCCTTCGGCTTCCTGCACACCATGGGCGCCGAGACCGTCCCCGGCCTGCTGCACGCCTTCCGCGCCGGCCACCCCCGCGTCCGCTTCAGCCTCGTGCAGAACTACGGCGAGGCCATGCTGGAGCGCCTGCGCGCCGGCGAGCTCGACCTCTGCCTCACCTCCCCGGTCCCGGACGCCCCCGACCTGGTCGCCCGCCGCCTCGACGAGCAGAAGCTGCGCCTCGTCGTCCCGGCCGACCACCGGCTGGCCGGCCGCAGGCGCGTCCGCCTCGCCGAGGCCGCCGACGAGACCTTCGTGACCCTGGAGCCCGGCTACGGCCTGCGCCGCATCACCGACGCCCTGTGCGGGGAGGCCGGTTTCCGGCCCCGGGTGGCCTTCGAGGGGGAGGAGGCGGAGACGCTGCGCGGCCTGGTCGCGGCGGGCCTCGGCGTCGCCCTGCTGCCGCCGCCCGCCGTCCCCCGCCCCGGCGTGGTCGAACTGACGGTGACCGCCCCGCGCGCGGCCCGCGAGATCGGCGTGGCCTGGCTCGCCGGACGTACGGACACGCCACCGGTGGCCGCCTTCAAGAAGTTCCTGCTGTCCAGGAGGGGGCACCTGCTCCCGGCCTGAGCCGCCTTCCGGCCCTACCGCCGCAGCGACTTCCCGAACCCCACCGCCAGCGGCATCCTCAGCCCGAGCGGCGGCGGAGCGGCCAGCGCGTCCTCCACCGGCCGCGAGAAGGACCGACCGAACAGCGCGCCCATGACGAAGTCGGCGGCCAGCGACGCCACTTCGTCGCGGTAGTGGCGCAAACCGTGGCCGTCGGAGTGCACTTCGAACCGGCACACGTCACGGTTCGCCTTCTTCGCCCGGGCGGCCAGCCGGAACGACAGTTCGGGGTCGCAGCGTTCGTCGTTCGTGCCGTGCACGATCAGCACCTGGCGCCCGGCGAGCTGCTTCACCGGTTCGGGTGGCGCGGCCATGTCCTCGTCGGGCAGCCAAGGGGCGATGGCCAGCACCGAGTTGACGGCCTCGTGCCCGCCCGCCCGCAGCGCGGCCCGCCCGCCCATGCCGACGCCGACGAGGCAGACGGGGACGTCGCCGTAGCGCCGTACGGCCTCCGCGGCGGCCCAGTCGGCGTCCCGGGCGAGATGGGCCTCCGCGCCGTTCCAGCCGCGCCGGCGGTAGTGCACGACATGCGTGGCCAGACCCTCGTCCCGACCCGTCCGTGCCAGCCTGCGCCCCAACGCCCGTACGGACGCCGCCGCCAACGGGGACGGCTTGCGGGCGGAGACCTCGTCGCCACCGGGGAGCAGCAGCACCACGCCGCTCACCGCCGTCTCCCGCGGACCTAGCGTTCGCCCCAGCCGGGCCTGACGGACCGGCGTCGCTTGCTGTGCCATGACAGAACATTCTCAGAAGACCGGGTGTACGCCACCCGTCCTCGCAGTCACCGTTACATATCGGCGGAGTCGTACACCGGCGCGTCCCTTTCCTCCCCCGGTCCACGTACCCCTGCGTTCTACGCGCGTAGGGGCTACAGTGCGGAAATGACGAGCCAGAGCACCGCGAAGAGCGCCGCGACGAACACCGCGAGGACTCCGACGCCGGACCAGATCCGCCGGGCGCCGAAGGTTCTGCTGCACGATCATCTCGACGGCGGGCTGCGCCCCGGCACGGTCGTCGACCTCGCCCGTACGACCGGCTACGCGGAGAACCTGCCCGAGACCGACCCCGACCGGCTCGGCCGCTGGTTCCGCGAGGCCGCCGACTCCGGATCGCTGGAGCGGTACCTGGAGACCTTCTCGCACACCGTCCGTGTCATGCAGACCCGCGACGCCCTCGTCCGGGTCGCCGCCGAGTGCGCCGAGGACCTCGCGGCGGACGGGGTCGTCTACGCCGAGGTGCGGTACGCCCCCGAGCAGCACCTCGAACAGGGGCTGACCCTCGAGGAGGTCGTCGAGGCCGTCAACGAGGGCTTCCGGGAGGGCGAGCGGCGCGCGAGGGACGACGGGCACCGCATCCGCGTCGGGGCCTTGCTCACCGCCATGCGGCACGCCGCCCGCTCCCTGGAGATCGCCGAGCTCGCCAACCGCTACCGCGACCTCGGCGTCGTGGGCTTCGACATCGCGGGTGCGGAGGCCGGATACCCGCCCACCCGGCACCTGGACGCCTTCGAGTACCTCAAGCGGGAGAACAACCACTTCACCATCCACGCCGGCGAGGCCTTCGGGCTGCCCTCCATCTGGCAGGCCCTGCAGTGGTGCGGCGCCGACCGGCTCGGGCACGGGGTGCGCATCATCGACGACATCCAGGTCCACGAGGACGGCACGGTCAAGCTCGGGCGGCTGGCCTCGTACGTGCGGGACAAGCGCATCCCGTTGGAGCTGTGCCCCAGCTCCAACCTCCAGACCGGGGCCGCGGACTCCTACGCCGAGCACCCCATCGGACTGCTGCGCCGACTGCACTTCCGCGCCACCGTCAACACCGACAACCGCCTGATGTCCCACACCGGGATGAGCCGGGAATTCGAGCACCTGGTCGACGCGTTCGGCTACACGCTCGACGACATGCAGTGGTTCTCCGTCAATGCGATGAAATCGGCGTTCATTCCTTTCGATGAACGGCTGGCCATGATCAATGACGTGATCAAGCCCGGTTATGCAGAGCTGAAGTCCGAATGGCTGTTTCAGCAGACGGCTTCCACCAGCGGTTCTTCCGGCGGAGAGGGCTGAGGGGGGAGTCGGCGGAAAGCGGAAATGCGGACGCGCTTTCACAGTTCGTCCGCATTTCGATGTTTGCCGTGGGAGGTCCCGCGTGTTTACGGTCGGGCACCGCTCACATTCCCCGACATCCCATTTCGAGGACGTATTCCATGAAGCAGTCTGCTGCCAGGACCCTCGGTGTCGCCGCTCTCGGTGCCGCCTTCGCCGCCGTCGGCGCGGGTGCCGCCAACGCCGCATCGGCCGTTCCGGACGCCGCCCCGGTCCTGGACAACGTCACCCGGACCCTTCCCGCCGACAACGTCTCCAAGGTGCTGCCGGGCCAGGGCGGCACGCTGGAGCAGGGCCGGACCGAGCAGGCCACCGGTCTGCTCGGCGGACTGCCGGCGCAGAAGCTGCCGACGCAGGGCGTGCATGTGAACGGCCTGCCGGTCGGCTGAGCCGCGCCTGCCACGACGTGCCGATGGGGCGCACCCGGTGACACCGGGTGCGCCCCATCGGCTTACCGGGGGGACACACGTGAAGGAGGTGCGTGCGAGGCGCCGCCGCTACCAGGCCGTCCGCGCGGCCGTCTTCTCGGACGGCAGCAGGATCCACAGGGCGAGGTAGAGCAGGAACTGCGGGCCGGGCAGCAGGCAGGAGACCAGGAAGATCACCCGCATCGTGGTGTTGGAGGTGCCGAAGCGGCGGGCCAGCGCGGCGCACACTCCGCCGATCATGCGGCCGTGGGTGGGGCGGGCGGGGCGGGACATCGCGGCTCCTTCGTGAGCGTGGGGTGGGGCTGCCGACCGGCTACCCCTTCATCTGCCCTCCACGCTACGGAGACGAACGGTGCAAAGCGTCGCTCTACGGGGCGATACCGACCCTGGGAATCGTCGGGGTCCGACCCTGAGCGGGCTCCTCCTGGGGGACGTCCTCCCGCGGCCCCCGCTCCGACCTGCGGCGGAGCCGGGCACGGCCCGCGGGGACGAGGGCGAGGTGCACGAGTGCCACGCCCGCCGTGTTCAGGAGCAGCGAGTCGACGTCGACGACCTGACCGGGCACCCCGGTCTGCAGCAGCTCGATGCCCGACGACAGCAAGGCGCCCGCGGCCGTCGTGCGCAGCAGGGAGGCCAGCGGTGAGACGGCCAGCCTGCCGCCCGCCATCGGCAGCAGCACTCCCAGCGGCGCCAGCAGGGCGAGCGAACCGCCGAGGGCACGGGCCGCCGCGGGCCAGCCGAGCGTCAGGTCGGCACGGATCCCGTCGAGCGGATGGACGTTGGGCGGCAGCACCCAGGGGACGTCCAGGGGACGCAGCGTGTACCAGGCGACGAACGCGAGGTGTGCGACCAGGAGGACGCCTCCTGTCGCACGGATGCGGAGCGCGACGCTGCCGCCGAGGAACCCATGACGCTGCACGTCCCCCTAGACGCCGCCCGTGCCACACGCGGTTCCGGCCTCTCCCACGCGAGGGTGAGTCCTGCGCCACACGGCCCGGTGGGCGGCCCGCCCACCCGGCCACCGGCCGCAGTGGGCCCTGGGGCCTGCCAGACCGCTGCCGGCCGTCTCGCGACCACGGTCGGGCCCTCGCCGTCAGCCGCCGGTGACCTCGCTGGACGGCGGTTCGTTGCTGCCGGGCCGGGCGCGGACCTCGTCCGTGCAGGTGTAACGGCGCACGGACCGGTCGGTGGGGCCGGCCAGGACGACGGAGCCGTCGCCCTCGGCCGCGGCCGAGGCGGAGAAGGTGCACACGACCTGGGCGAGGGCGAACGAGGTGAGGTCGTCCGGGTCGGTGCTCAGCCGCAGCGTGTCCTCGGGGTCGCCCGGGCGCGGGCCGGTCACCCTGGTGCCGCCGTGGACGTCCGTCGTGTAGCCGGCCTCCTTCTCCGGGTCCGACGGCGGCACCGCGAGCTGGTCCAGCAGCCCTTGGGCCACCAGGACCCGCCGCGCGGAGTCCGCCGCGCCGTCCTGGACCCGTACCGTCCGGTCCACGGCCACCAGCGACGAGCCGCACAGCAGGAACACCCGCACCGGCAGGCCGGGCGCGGTCCGGGCCGACACGTCGGGCTCGGCGAGCGAACAGCGCACCCGCGAAGGAGCGGGACCGTAGTCCGTGGGCACCTCCGTGGCACGGATGCCGCACCCGGCGAGCAGCGCGGCCAGCACGGCGAGCCCGGGGAGTGCCGTCAGGCGGCGTACGGTCATCAGGGCTGTCCCTTCGCGTCCTTGCCCTTGCTCTCGTCCCCCGCGGCGGCGTCGGCGCCCTCGTCGGCCGGCGGCGACGAATCCTGCGGCAGCCGCAGCGTGAACACCGCGCCCCCCTCGGGAGCGTTCTCGGCGGTGATCTCACCGCCGTGGATGTGCGCGTTCTCCAGGGCGATGGACAGGCCGAGCCCGCTGCCCTCGGAGCGCGGCCGGGAGGCGCTCGCCTTGTAGAAGCGGTCGAAGACGTGCGGCAGGACGTCCTCGGGGATACCGGGCCCCTGGTCCCGCACCCGGATGACGATCTCGTCGTCCGCCCGCGTCACCGACACCCGCACCGGCGACCCGCCGTGCTTGAGCGCGTTGCCGACCAGGTTGGCCAGGATGACGTCCAGGCGGCGCGGATCGAGGCGGGCGTGGATCCCCCGCTCGGCGTCCAGCTCGACGGCGTCCAGCCAGGCGCGGGCGTCCATGCAGGCGGTGATCTGGTCGGCGACGTCGACGTCGTCCAGGACCAGCCGGGCGGTACCCGCGTCGAAGCGGGTGACCTCCATCAGGTTCTCCACCAGGTCGTTCAGCCGCCGTGTCTCGCTGACCACCAGCCGTACGGCGGGCTCGATCATCGGGTCGATGCCGCCGCCCTCGAACTCCAGCTCCTCCTCCAGCACCTCCGTGACGGCGGTGATGGCCGTCAGCGGCGTGCGCAGCTCATGGCTCATGTCCGCGACGAACCGCCGGGAGGCCTGCTCCCGGCCGGCCATGTCCGCGACGCGCTTCTCCAGCGCCTCGGCGGCGCTGTTGAAGGTCCGGGACAGGTCGGCCAGTTCGTCGGTGCCGGACACGCGCAACCGGGTGTCCAGCTTCCCCTCGCCGAGCCTCCGCGCCGCGACACCGAGCCGGTGCACGGGCTTCAGCACGGTCGTCGCCAGTGCCTGCGCGAGCAGCGCGGAGCCGAGCAGGGCGAGTGCGGTGGCGATCCCCAGCGACCAGGCGAGCGAGTTGAGGTCCTTGGCCTCCGGCTCCAGCGACTTGAGCATGTAACCGGTCGGTCCGCCGCCGATCACCTTCGTGCCGGCCACCAGGTAGGGGGTGCCGTCCTCGGTGACCCGCTGCCAGTACAGGTGGTACGGGTGCTTGTTGGCCGAGGTGACCTTCTGCTCCTTGTTCACCGCCGTGCGCAGCGACTCGGGCACGTCGGCGAGCGCGAAGCCGCCCAGGCCGCCCGAACTGCCGTAGACGGCCTGCCCGTCGGCGTTCTCGGCGACCAGCAGCACGCCGAACCGCTGGCTGCTGTTGGCCATCTGTCCCGCGGTGTGCTGCAGCTCGTCCTGCGTGGGGTGCTCGGGCAGCGCGCCCGCCCGGTTCTGCATCTCCTGCTCGAAGTCGCGCAGCACGGCGTCCTGGGTGCGGGTGAGCACCGCCTCGCGGTTCAGCCAGTACGCGATGCCGGACGCGGACACGGCGGCGGTGAGCGCGACCAGTCCGAAGACGAGGACCAGCCTGAGGCGCAGGCTGGTGAAGCGCAGCCAGGACCAGATTCCCTTGCGAGCCGCGGCCCAGCCGCGCGAACCCCCCTGGTTCTCCTGTGTCACTGAGGCGGATCCAGCCGGTAACCGACACCCCGCACGGTACGGATCAGGGTGGGGGACGACGGCACGTCCTCGACCTTGGCGCGCAGCCGCTGGACACAGGCGTCCACGAGCCGGGAGTCACCGAGGTAGTCGTGCTCCCACACCAGCCGCAGCAGCTGCTGCCGGGACAGCGCCTGCCCCGGCCGCCGGCTCAGTTCGAGCAGCAGCCGCAGCTCGGTCGGCGTGAGCTGGAGGTCCTCGCCGTTCTTCGTCACGGTCATCGCCGACCGGTCGATGACCAGGCTGCCGAAGCTCGCCGAGTCGCTCGACTCCCGTTCCCCGCGCCGCAGCACGGCCCGGATACGGGCGTCCAGCACCCGTCCCTGCACGGGTTTGACGACGTAGTCGTCGGCGCCCGACTCGAGACCGACGACCACGTCGATGTCGTCGTTGCGCGCGGTCAGCAGGATGATCGGCAGCTGGTCGGTGCGCCGGATGCGACGGCACACCTCGAAACCGTCGATGCCGGGCAGCATCACGTCCAGCACGATCAGGTCCGGCCGCTGCTCGCGCAGCAGCTTCAGACCGTCCTCACCACTGGCAGCGGTGGCCACCCGGTGGCCCTGGCGGGTCAGGGAGAGCTCCAGGGCCGTACGGATGGCGTCGTCGTCCTCGATCAGCAACAGGGAAGGCACGCGCTCATTCTGGCCCATGGAGGGGGTGCGGTTCGACCTGCGGGTCCGGATGCGGCCCCGCCCTGCCGCCGGACCCTGTGAAGGAAGCGTGCCGCACCGGTGACGGGCCCCTGTGACAGCTCTGTGACAGACGGCGGACACGGCCATGAAGTGGCCCGGGCAAGCTCTTCATCACAAGCACCACGGCACGTCGCAGCACAGCAGGCCGAACACCGGAAGTCCACGACGGGGGGCGCGAGATGAACACGCTGAAGGGCACCAGCACCAGCGCAGTGGTCACGCGTCTGCACGACGTGCACACGCACCGGGGTTCAGAGAAGTCCGGTGCCGCCGTGAGCGGGCGGGGGTGCGCTCGCGGCGGCACCGGGCGTCAGCACACCGCCTACATGACGGTGGTCGACGCCCGCCAGGCGGAGACGCACGGGGCGACCGCGTGCGGGCAGCCCGAGGGGGAGCGCCGCTCGCTGTCGGAGGCGGAGTTCACCGCCTACGTCCAGGAGCGCCGCGCCTCCCTGTACGCCACCGCCTACCACCTCACCGGCGACCGCTTCGAGGCCGAGGACCTGCTGCAGAGCGCGCTGTTCTCGACCTACCGGGCGTGGGACCGGATCACGGACAAGGCGGCGGTCGGCGGCTACCTCCGCCGCACCATGACCAACCTGCACATCAGCGCCTGGCGGCGCCGCAAGCTCAACGAGTACCCGACCGAGGAACTGCCGGAGACGCCCGGCGACACGGACGCGATGCGCGGCACCGAGCTGCGCGCGGTCCTGTGGCAGGCGCTCGCCCGGCTGCCCGAACTCCAGCGCACCATGCTGGTCCTGCGCTACTACGAGGGCCGCACGGACCCGGAGATCGCGGACATCCTCGGCATCAGTGTCGGCACGGTGAAGTCCAGCATCTGGCGGTCGCTCCGCCGGCTGCGCGACGACGAGGTCCTCAGCTTCGGCCGTGACCGGGAGGACGCCTTCGGCGAACTGGTCGCCTGAGGGTGGAGGGGGGTCCGGGGGGGCCCGCGAAAAAAAGTTGGAGTCCGGGTGTATCACGGGGGCGACCCCGGGCTCTTACTCACGGGGAAGCACCACGGGGGAAACGGGGGAG
>NZ_JAGMUE010001324.1:0-572 GCF_019049165.1 Streptomyces sp. AC627_RSS907 | reverse complement strand
CGCTCGGGGTGCGGGTCGAGGCGGCGTTGCGGACGCGGCTCGCCGGGGAGCCGTCGTTCGTGGCGTACGAGGGGTACGACGCCGTTCTCGTCCTCGCCGACGTGCTGCGTACGCACGGGGTGGACCGGGCGGGGATCGCCGCCGCGTGGTCGCGGGTCGCGACGCCGGGGACGCGCGGGCCGATCCGCTTCTCCCGGCCGGCCGGCAGCGGCGTGTGGCAGTGGGCCTGGCCGCCGGTGCGGGTCGTGGACCGGGACCCGGCGCGGCCCGACCGCTTCCGGGTGCTGCGCAGCGGGTGAGGGACGGCCGGGGCCCTACTCCCCGGAAGCCTCGCCGCTCTCCGCGAGGAGCACCAGCAGGGCGTCCACCAGGTCGCGGTCCCGCTGCTGGGTCAGGCGGGCGCGGGCGGCGGGTGGGGGGAGCCAGATGAGGCGGTCCACCTCGCGGTTGGGGATGAACGTGTCGTCCAGCGCGCGGGCGGCCCAGTAGCGGACCTCCTTGAGGCGTCCGTCCACCACGTAGTGCGTGCTGGGCAGCGGCGGGCCCGGCACGCAGTCCATGCCGGTCTCCTC
>NZ_JAGMUE010001323.1:0-743 GCF_019049165.1 Streptomyces sp. AC627_RSS907 | reverse complement strand
CTCGGCCCGCAGCTCCTCGCCCGGCTCGATCACGACCTGGCCGTCGGAGCCGTCCAGCGCCACCGTGGTGCCCTCCACGAGTTCGCCGGCCCCGGGCACCGCGACCACGGCGGGCACCCCGAGCGCCCGCGCGAGGATCGCGCTGTGGCTGGTGGGACCGCCCTCCTGGGTGACGAAGCCCAGCACGAGCGCCGGGTCGAGCAGCGCCGTGTCGGCCGGCGCCAGGTCCCGCGCGACCAGCACGTACGGGTAGTCGCTGTCGGGCACGCCCGGCATCGGCACGCCGAGGAGGCGGGCCACCAGGCGGTTGCGTACGTCGTCCAGGTCCGCGACCCGGCCGGCCAGGTAGTCGCCGGCTCCCAGGAGCAGCACCCGGTAGGCGGCGAACGCGTCGTAGACGGCGCGCTCGGCCGTGCTGCCCTCGGCGATCCGGCGCTCCACGTCGGTGGCCAGCTCCGGGTCGCGCGCCATCAGCGCCTGCGCCTCGAGCACGGCCTGGGCCTCGCCGCCCGCTAGGTTGCCGCGCGCCACCAGGTCGGCGGCCACCCACTCCACGGCCTGCCGAGCGCGCGCCTGCTCTCGCTCCACCTCGTCGGCGGCGACCGTACGCACCGGCGGTTCCAGCACGGCGGTGCCCATGTGGCGCACCTCGCCCACCGCTACCCCGTCGCTCACGCCGACGCCACGCAGCACCGTCTCCATGACACCCATCTCCCGTTCCACCCGATGAAACCCAACGCATC
>NZ_JAGMUE010001322.1:0-545 GCF_019049165.1 Streptomyces sp. AC627_RSS907 | reverse complement strand
CTCCCGCGACCGGCTACCTGCGGGTAACGTGCCGGGCATGACCTCACTCCCCGAGCGCGCCGGCCGCCACTGCCACCAGGTGCTCAACCCCCTCCACTCCTGTACGTACTTCGCCCCCGAGTTCACCGACGAGCTCGGGCGGATAGGCGTCAAGGAGCGCGCCGCGTACTTCGCCGCCCGGTCCGCCCCGCTGGGCCGGGTGGGCGCCGGCACGGTGACCGCGACCTTCTACAACTTCAAGTACGACTGGGTCGCCCAGCACGTCCCCGCCGTCTGGGACGTGACGACGCCCGAGGCGGTCATCGAGGCCCGCCTCGCCGCCGCCGACGGCACGCTGCGCCGGCTCCTGGGCGCTGAGGTGATCGCCTCACCGGAGATGGCCGAGGCCGCCGAACTCGCGCTGCGCGCCACCGAGGCGTGCGGCCGGGCCGCCCGCCCGCTGTACGCGGCCCACGCCGACCTGGCCGTTCCCGACGCGCCACACCTGGCGTTCTGGCACGCCGCGACGCTGCTGCGCGAGCACCGCGGCGACGGCCACCTGGCCG
>NZ_JAGMUE010001321.1:0-560 GCF_019049165.1 Streptomyces sp. AC627_RSS907 | reverse complement strand
GGGTGGCTCCTCCATGATCAGCACATAGTTCGGGTGGTTAAGTGTCCCTCACGCAGGTGTGTGGTTGCGAAAGGGGCTGCTCGAAGATGCCTGACGAGGCCAGATGGCGGTTGAGCGGGTGGTCGGGCCCGTGGCGGGCGGCCACCGTGGAGCAGCGTCGAACGGGTCTGCTCGCGGCGGGTTCCGCCGTGGTCGGCCTCGCGGTCGCGGCGACCTGCGTGGTCGCGGCCGGTCCCTGGGACTCCGGCCAGCGTACGGCCGAGCGCCAGCGGGCCGCCTCCGGAGCGCACCCGGGCGACGACGGCCGGCCCGGCCCGGACCCGGCCCGGGCGCCCGGCGCGTCCCCCGTGCTCGCCCCGCTCGGCGCGCCCCTCGCGTCCCCGAGCCCGGACACCGGCGAGCGGTCCGTCCCGGTGCCCACCGGGCCGGGCCTCGCCGACGCCCTCGAACCGCTGCTGCGGGACGACGCGCTCGGGCCGCTGCGCGCGGGCGCGGTGGTGGACGTGGCGACCGGGCGGCAGCTCTACGGGGCCAAGGCGGGCACCGGCGCCATCCCCGCC
>NZ_JAGMUE010001320.1:0-590 GCF_019049165.1 Streptomyces sp. AC627_RSS907 | reverse complement strand
AGTCGATGCCGAGCGCGACGAGGAAGACGAAGCCCATCAGCGGGGTCGACCAGTCCATCGCGGCGAAGTCCAGGACGTGCTCGAAGAGCAGGTGGGACGTGCCGAGGGCGGCGAAGTACGAGACGACCACGGTGGCCAGGAGCAGCAGCGGGGCGACCAGCGAGCGCAGCAGCCAGATCAGTACGGCGAGGACGACGAGCAGCACGATCGGGATGACGGTGGTCAGGTCGCGGTCGGCGGCGCGCTCGGTGTCGATGGCCTGTGCGGTGGTGCCGCCGACCAGCGCGTCGGCGCCGTTGACGGCGTGCACGGCGTCGCGCAGCGCGTCGACGGTGTCCTTGGCGGCGTCGCTGTCCGGGGCGTCCTTGAGGACGACGGGGAAGGTGGCGAGTTCGTGGTCGCCGGTGCGTACGGAGTCCTGCGGCTCGCCCACCGATGCGACGCCGGGCACCTTCGCCGCCACGGCCCTGACCTGGGCGAGTCGGTCGCCGTCGGCGCGGGTGACGACGTCGGCGGGGTCGGAGGCGCCGGAGGGGTAGTGCGCGGAGACGCGTTCAGGGGCGATGACGGAGTCGGGCTTGTCCTGGAAC
>NZ_JAGMUE010001319.1:0-573 GCF_019049165.1 Streptomyces sp. AC627_RSS907 | reverse complement strand
CCACTACCCCTTGCGGGCCGCGTAATGTCGCGCGGCCCGCACTCTGTTTCCGCACTTCGTGGTGCACCAGCGGCGGGCGGCGTGCGAGCGCAGGAACCAGCGGGCGCAGCCGCGCGCGCCGCACTCGGCGAGTTGGGCCGCGTCCGGGCCCGTCAGCAGCTCGGTGCCGTCGTCGGCGAGGAGCGAGAGCGCGGCGCCGGCCGGATTGCCCGAGTCCGGTTCGTCCGCGCGGCGCGGGCCGTCGGCGGTCCACGTCAGCCGGGGGGTGGGCGGGGCGGCGGCGAGCGCCGCGTTCAGCGTCTCCAGGCTGGCCGGCCCGGGCGCGGCGCCACTCGCGCGGGCCGCGAAGAGTTCGCGCAGCGCCTCGCGGAGCGCGCGGAGCCGCCCGAGCTGGCGGCCGGTGAGGGCGACCGGGTCCGGCAGCATCTCGTGCCGGACCAGCCACAGGTGCGCTGCGTCGGTGTCCTCCAGCAGGTCGACGGGGCCGTGGCTGACCGTGAAGCGCGTGTTCACCAGGGCGAGCGAGGCGAAGCGCTCCTCGCCCGGCACCGGGAGCTGATGGAGGTAGTACGG
>NZ_JAGMUE010001318.1:0-779 GCF_019049165.1 Streptomyces sp. AC627_RSS907 | reverse complement strand
GGTCGCCGTACCCGCGTTACCCGCCCGGTCGGTCACCGTCAACTCGGCCGTGTACGTCTTCTGACCAGCCGGGTAGGTGTGCTTGGCCGTCACCCCGGTACCGGTCTGCCCGTCACCGAACTTCCACGCGTACGAGGCGATGTCACCTTCCTTGTCGGTGCTCTGCCCCGCGTTGAAGTCACACGCGTCGTACCAACACGAGACCGAGAACCGCGCCACCGGCGGCTCACCCGCAGGCGCCCCCACCGACACCTTCTTGCTCACCGTGCCGGTCTTCCCGCTGTCATCCGTGACCGTCAGCCTGACCTCGTACGAACCCGCCTTGGCATACGTGTGCGCGGGCTTCACACCCTTGGCCGCCGTGCCGTCGCCGAAGTCCCAGACGTACCCCGCGATCGACCCGTCAGCGTCCCGCGACGCCGACCCGTCGAACTCACACGAGAGCGCCGACTCCGAGCACGAGGCCGCGAACTCCGCCGTCGGGGCGCCCGGTTCGGCCGGGGTGCCGAGCTTGCTGACGTTGAGCAGCTTGTTGGGCGAGCCGCTGCCCGGGTTGCCGACGACGCCGGAGTCGGCGTTGTCGACCAGGGCGTCGCGCACCTGCTGCGGGGTGGCGTTCTTGTTACTGGAGAGGTAGAGCGCGGCGGCGCCCGCGGCGTGTGGCGTGGCCATCGAGGTGCCGCTCATGCCCGTCGAGCCGCCACCGTTCTTGGTGGAGGTGATGTTGCCGCCGGGGGCGAACAGGTCCAGGCAGCGGCCGACGTTGGAGAAGCCGGAGC
>NZ_JAGMUE010001317.1:0-707 GCF_019049165.1 Streptomyces sp. AC627_RSS907 | reverse complement strand
AAGCGCTCCACGACGGTCTCGGCCTTGTCGATCTCGCGCTGCGGCACCATCGGCAGCCCCTGGCCGCGCGCCGACTGCGCCACGTACGACAGGGCCATCACGGCCGCGCGCGCCAGGTCCTCGCGGGCCTGCTCCTCGTCGATGTCGAGCAGCGGTTTCAGGCCCCACACGGGCGCCAGCATGGCCAGCGCGGACTGCACGTCCACGCGGATGTCGCCCGAGTGCACGGGGATCGGGAACGGCTCGGCGGGCGGCAGCCCGGGATTGAACGCCCCGTCCACCAGCAGGCCCCACACGTTCCCGAACGAGACATGGCCCACCAGGTCCTCGATGTCCACGCCGCGATAGCGGAGGGCGCCGCCTTCCTTGTCGGGTTCGGCGATCTCCGTTTCGAACGCGACGACTCCTTCAAGTCCGGGTACGAAGTCGGACATCAGGCGGCTCCTCTGAGAGTGGTCGACAAAGCGGCTTGTGACCGAGTTGTCAAGGAATGGGGGGATCGGCGCGGTTTCACGGCCGCGGTGCGGCTCGCGATCCGTGACGACCGCCCCTCGGTACCGGCCCCGCGCGACGTGGCGGTCATCCAGTCGCGTGCGGAGCCGGCCCGGACGGTGAAGTGGTGCGGCTCGGTCCAGGACCGGACACGATAGTTGGTGGTGTCCGGAGGCCACAGTGGGTCAGTCGATGATTTTGGTGGGTTCGCCACC
>NZ_JAGMUE010001316.1:0-745 GCF_019049165.1 Streptomyces sp. AC627_RSS907 | reverse complement strand
GGGACACGCTGCGCCGGGTCGCCTTCGTACGGGTCTCGCAGCGCGTCGGCATCCCCCTCGCGACCATCCGCGACGTGCTCGGGCTGCTCCCCGAGGAACGCACGCCCGACCGCGACGACTGGGCGCAGGTGTCGCAGTGCTGGCAGGAGGACCTCAACGCGCGCATCCGGCAACTGGAGAAGCTCCGCGACCACCTCACCGACTGCATCGGCTGCGGCTGCCTGTCCATCGACCGCTGCGCGCTGGCCAACCCGTACGACCAACTCGGCGCCGAGGGCAACGGCCCGCGCCGACTGCTGACCGACGAGCCCGCGGAGGAGGGTGCCCCGACCGGCGGAATAGCGGCCCGCGGGGTCGGCACCGCCAAGGCCAGGGCCGAGACGGAATCCGCCGCGACCCCCGCGCACGCGTGCGGGGTGGCCGACGACGGGTCGGCCACGGGTGCGCGGGGGCGAGGGGCGGCGCGGCGCCGTACGGCCGCCGCCGGGCAGCCCGCTGCGACGCGGACCGCCGCCGTGCAGGACGCCGCTGTGCAGGCGTACGACTGCTGCGTGACCTGCGAAGACCCGGTCTAACAGGCGGCCCCGCCCCGGCCGCCGCCTCGGCCACCGGGCGGCGCGGGCGACCGTGGCGCGGCAGGTGACCCCGGCCTTACGCGTGGCCCCGCCCGTGACCCCACGCGTGGTACGGAGCCACGGGGGAGCCGACCCTGGCAGGGCCGGCCACCCTCAGAACGAGTCCGGGC
>NZ_JAGMUE010001315.1:0-566 GCF_019049165.1 Streptomyces sp. AC627_RSS907 | reverse complement strand
GGCGCCGGCCGCGGTGGTGGTCTCCGCGGCGTCGTCGCCGTCCTCGGCGTCCGCCTCGAGCGCCTCGCGCCGCACGGTGATCACGCGCTGGACCAGGGTGACCAGGCTGCCCACGCCGACCGCCCACAGCGCGATGGGCAGCAGGATGTCGATGTGCGGGACGCCGAACGTGTGCAGCCCCGACAAGCCGCACGCCACCAGCGAGACGACCAGGCGCTCGGCGCGCTCGACGAGGCCGTTGACGTTCACCGGCAGCCCGATGGACTCGCCACGGGCCTTGGTGTACGACACGACCTGGCCGCTGGCCAGGCAGAAGATGGTCACCGCGCACAGCGTGATGCTGTCGCCGCCGCCGGCGTACCACAGGGCGAGCCCGCCGAAGATCGCGCCGTCGGCGACCCGGTCGAGCGTCGAGTCGAGGAAGGCGCCCCAGCGGCTTGAGCGGCCGAGCTGGCGCGCCATGTTGCCGTCGACCAGGTCGGAGAAGACGAACAGGGTGATGACCACCGTGCCCCAGAAGAACTCGCCCTGGGGGTAGAAGACCAGCGCGCCGGCCATGACCCCAC
>NZ_JAGMUE010000134.1:0-710 GCF_019049165.1 Streptomyces sp. AC627_RSS907 | reverse complement strand
CAGCATGGTGAGCGCCGAGCTGAACCGCAGGCGCGTCCCCGTGGTCCGCTTCAACCCCGCGGACATCGGCGACGCGCTGCACGTGTCGGCGCGCTTCGGCGCCGGCGCTCCCACCGTGTCCGGATCACTGCGCACCTGCTCCAGGGCAGCCGCGCTGGAGCAGGTGCGCGCGGTGTACTGGCGGCGCCCCGTCTGGCCCCGCTTCCCGCACCTGGCGCCGCCGGACGCGCGCTTCGCGGCGGCCCAGGTGCGCTACGGGCTGGGCGGCATCCTGCACGCGCTGACGGAGTGCCGGTACGTCAACCACCCGTTACGCAACTACGCCGCCGAACACAAGCCCCTCCAGCTCGCCACCGCCACCCGCATGGGCTTCACCGTGCCCCCCACACTCATCTCCAACGACCTAGGGGAGATCCGATCCTTCGTGCGGGACCACGGACCCGTCGTCTACAAGGCGTTACGCTGGACGGCGTACCACGACTCGGACGGCCAGGGGCTGACGACCTGGACCGAACCGGTGGACCCAGCGGAGCTGGACGAGAGCGTCAAGGTCGTGCCGCACCTCTTCCAGTCCCGCGTGGACAAGGCGGCTGACGTGCGGGTGGTGGTCGTGGGCGGGCGCGTCTTTGCGGTACGCATCGACTCGGAACTACTCGACTGGCGACGCGACTACGGAGCCCTGACCTACCGCGTGATCGATCTCCCCACTC
>NZ_JAGMUE010001314.1:0-633 GCF_019049165.1 Streptomyces sp. AC627_RSS907 | reverse complement strand
CTCGTACGGGATGCGGGACGCGGCGGCGCAGCGCACGGCGCCGCTGATCGAGGTGCACATCTCCAACCCGCACGCGCGCGAGGAGTTCCGTCACAACTCTGTCATCGCCGCCGTCGCCAGCGGCACGATCGCCGGGTTCGGAATCGGGTCATATCGGCTCGCCCTGCGGGCCCTGGCGGACCAGCTCTCCGCCTGACCCGACTCGCGCGGCGCCCCGGGCCCAGCAGGCGCCGCCGCCACACGCCCCGTCGCGCGGCGGTCACCTCAACTCCCGTATCCGTCCGGCGAGTTGGGCCCAGGTGTCAGGCCCGGGCGCCGCGCGGTCGGCCCGGGGGCGCGGCGCGCCCGGCCGGTCGGGCCCGGCGCGGCCCGGAGCCGGCGGTCGGCGCCGGCGGGGGAGTGCGCACCGGCCAACGACGGGCCGGGTGAGGCGCCGTTCACCCGGAAGTGGGAGAGTACCGTTCGGTAGCGCACTCGGCCGGCGCACGCGCGCGGCCGGGTCTACACACGTCAGCCGCCCGTACGAGACGGAGAGCCACCGGATGCAGCACGCAGTGGGAGTTCCGCTGCCCCCGTCCCACGGCCAGGGGCAGGGTGCGGCGGGCGCCGCCCAGCACTCGGGCCACCCCGCGC
>NZ_JAGMUE010001313.1:0-613 GCF_019049165.1 Streptomyces sp. AC627_RSS907 | reverse complement strand
CGCTCCACCAGGTCGTAGGCGTGGAACTCGTCGGGCACGAAGTGCAGCAGCGCGTTGAGCGACAGCGCGACGGGCTGGCTCATGTCCAGGGTCTCGCGCAGCTCCTGGGCGGCGAGGATCTTCTCCGGCTCGCGCACGTCCGCGTGGATGTAGGCGGTACGCCCCTCGCGGGTACTGCGCAGCAGTGCCTGGGCGTGGGTGAGCACGATCGGGTCGTTGTCCGCGTAGACGACCCGCGCCTCGGGGGCCACGCTCTGGGCGACCTGGTGCAGGTTGGGCTCGGTGGGGATGCCCGTGCCGATGTCGAGGAACTGCCGTACGCCGGCCGCGGCCAGGTAGCGGGTGGCCCGGTGCATGAAGCGGCGGTTGGTGCCCGCGCAGATCTTGATCCCGGGATTGATCTCCACGACCTTCTCGGCGGCCTGCTGATCCACCTCGTAGTGGTCCTTGCCACCGAGGTAGTAGTCGTACATGCGCGCCGGATGCGGCTTGCTCGTGTCGATCCGGCTCGCTGCGCGACCGAGTTCGGCCATCTGTTCCTCCGGTTCCTGGTGCTGTCGCCACCGCGGGTGGTCGAGGGCTGGGCCGCGGTGGTAGGGGCTCGCGTGCGGGT
>NZ_JAGMUE010001312.1:0-617 GCF_019049165.1 Streptomyces sp. AC627_RSS907 | reverse complement strand
CGTCCTGGCAGCGGGCGCTCGCCGCGGACCGGCCGTTCGTCCTGGACTTCCGGGTGGACCCGGCCGTGCCGCCGATCCCGCCGCACGCGACGCTGGACCAGATCGAGGCCGCCGCGGCCTCCCTGGTCAAGGGCGACAGCGACCGAGGCGCGGTGCTGCGGCAGGGGCTGAAGGCCAAGGTGCAGGAGATGCTGCCGGGCGGTCACGACTGACGCCGACCCACCCGGGCCGGTCCCGCGGGCGCTCCCGAGCGCCCGCGGGGCCGGTGGTCAGCGGGACCGACGGCCAGCGGAGCCAAGGGCCAGCGGGACCGGTGGTCACGGGCGGCCCGGCTGGTCGCGGTCGTCCCCCTCGTCCCGCGCGGCGTCGCCCCGGTCGGTGTCGGGAGCCAGCTCGTACAGCAGTTGCTTACTCTCCACCAGCAGGGCGCCGCTGACCGTGGTCGGCCCGAAGCGGTGGTGCCGGAAGTCGTCGACGAACTGGTCGTACAGGGCCCAGGCCCGGTCGCGGCCGCGCCGCGCCTCCGCCTGATCGGGCCGCTCCCCGCGCAGCGAGCGCTCGGCGACGGCGCACAGGCTGGCCACCTCGGCGACGAGATCGGCGTACCGGCTCAGGAA
>NZ_JAGMUE010001311.1:0-542 GCF_019049165.1 Streptomyces sp. AC627_RSS907 | reverse complement strand
CAACGCCGATATCGCTCGCGACGCGAACCGTCCGATGCTCGTGCACCTCGACGACCTCCGCACCAGCGCGTTTCGCTTCAATTCAGCAGCCGCGGCCCTCCCCAAGGACCGGTGGGACTATGTGGTCGCCATGCGCAACGCCGTCACCGAACGCGCCGCCCGGCTCCCCTTCCGCCGCCTCATCGAGGTCGAGCTGCACCATGTCGACCTGGACGTCGGCTACGAGCTCACCGACCTCCCGGCCGACTTCGTGCAGCGGGAGGTGGAATTCCTCACCAGCGGCAAGTTCGCCGGCCACGCGGACGTGCCCGCGCTGACGCTCACTGTTCCCGGCGGGCACACCTGGCACACCGGTCGTACCGGAGAGGAGCCCACCACCGTCGAGGGTACGCCCGTCGCGTTGCTCGGTTGGCTCACCGGTCGCTCCGACGGCTCCGACCTCGCCGCGAACGCTCCGCTGCCCACCCTCCCGCCACTAGGCTGAGGCCATGACGTACAGCGGAGCGGTGGAGGTCGGTGGCCCCGCCGACGTGCACGAACTG
>NZ_JAGMUE010001310.1:0-699 GCF_019049165.1 Streptomyces sp. AC627_RSS907 | reverse complement strand
GCCCGGCGCCGCCGCCCCGCCTCGCCCCTCGCGGGTGGGGGACCGGGCACGCCTCGGCTCACGTGGTGGACGCCGGAGAACCCCGCGACGGTGGCCGGCCGCCTAACCCTCGCTCGGCCGCTCTCTCGTCGGCCGGCGAGGACGCCCGCCGGCTCGACGGTTCGTTGCCCCGACCTGGTCAGTCCAGGTCATCCCGGGGCCACGAAGGGGCGGCACTTCCATCGGGCTCGCGCTGATCCGGGATTCCTCTCGCCTCGGTGGCCGCGGCCGAGGCGGTCGACGCGCTCGCGACCATGGTCACCGACGGCCGGCGGGACCACCCCTGCGACGTGGGCTTTCGCTACGGGAGCGTGCGTGTGACGCGCCGAGGGTGTGCGGTCAGGGTCCGGTTCTCCCAGGTGGTCAGAAGGCGTACCGCACGCGCAGCCAGGGCGCGCGGGTCCGGATCATGCGGGACAGGGTCTCGACGGCCTGGGGTTTGACCGTGCTGCGGTAGCGGACGTTCAGGGCGCCGTTCTCGGACCTCTTGGGCTGCTGGAGGTCCGGCTGCCACAGGACGTCCTCGGCGCGGGGGTGCCAGCCCAGGTTGACCTCGTGCAGGTCCTGGTTGTGGGTGAGCATGATGATCTCCGCGGCGGCCTGCTCCTTCACCCGGTGCGGGAGGACGTCGTCCATCATGCGCAGCAGGTCGTCCCAGGC
>NZ_JAGMUE010001309.1:0-598 GCF_019049165.1 Streptomyces sp. AC627_RSS907 | reverse complement strand
TGTCCACACCGGGTGCCTTCGTGGAGTTCAGCCGGCAGCGCGGGCTGGCCCCCGACGGCCGCTGCAAGCCGTACGCGGACGCGGCGGACGGCACGGGCTGGTCCGAGGGTGTCGGCATGCTCCTTGTGGAGCGGCTGTCGGACGCGCGGAAGAACGGCCACCCGGTGCTGGCGATCGTGCGGGGTTCGGCGGTCAACCAGGACGGTGCCAGCAACGGTCTGACCGCGCCCAACGGCCCGTCTCAGCAGCGGGTGATCCGCGACGCGCTGGCGAGTGCCCGTCTGGCTGCCGCCGATGTGGACGTGGTGGAGGGCCACGGGACCGGTACGTCCCTGGGTGACCCGATCGAGGCGCAGGCGCTGTTGGCCACCTACGGCCAGGACCGGCCAGAGGGCCGTCCGCTGTGGCTGGGTTCGCTGAAGTCGAATCTCGGTCACACGCAGGCCGCGGCCGGGGTCGCGGGCGTCATCAAGATGGTGATGGCGATGCGGCATGGTGTGTTGCCGCAGTCGCTGCATGTGGATGAGCCGTCGCGGCAGGTGGACTGGTCGGCGGGTGAGGTGCGGCTGTTGACGGAGGCCACCCAGTGGCCTGAGAC
>NZ_JAGMUE010001308.1:0-563 GCF_019049165.1 Streptomyces sp. AC627_RSS907 | reverse complement strand
GCCTGGCGTCGCGTCGGCGATCCAGGGGCCGTCGCCGCTGGGGTCGAGGATGCCTTCCTCCACCCAGGTGTAGGCGCCGCCGAGTACGTCTGAGGCCACCGCGCGGTCCAGGGCGTCGGTGTTGCTCCACAAGCGCCCGAACAACTCCTCGACGCGGACGCGGGATTGCTGGCAGAAGGCGTCGGCGAGCCGGTACGCCTCGGCGCCGTGCGCCCCGTCCAACCGTAGCCGCTCGGCCCGTACGCACGCAGCGCTCATCGCGAACAGTTCGGCGCCGATGTCGACGATGCGTCCGAGGAAGCCCTGTTTGGCCTCCAGACGGCCCTGCCAGCGCGACATGCCGTAGAAGGTGGAGCGGGCCAGTTTGCGCGCGCAGCGCTCCACGTAGCGCAGGTGTGAGGCGAGGTCCCGGTGGCCGGGTGGGTGGAACTGCGCGTACGAGCGCGGAAGCTGGCCCGCACCCGTCACGAGTCGGGGCAACCAGCGGGCGTAGAAGCCGCCCGCCTTCGCGCCTGCCCTCGCCTTGTCACGGAGCGGCGTGTCCGGGGCGATCAGGTCGCAGG
>NZ_JAGMUE010001307.1:0-622 GCF_019049165.1 Streptomyces sp. AC627_RSS907 | reverse complement strand
CTGCACGACAGCCACCACGACCCGGCCGACTTCGCGGTCCAGATCTCCGACCAGATCGAAAGCTTCATCGTCGCGGTCACGGAGGTCGCCAAGGGGGACGAACCGGACAGCGCGGTTCCCTTCCTGCTCCTGGAGATCTCGCAGTTGCTCCTCGCGGGCGGGCGGCTCGGCGCCCACGAGGACTTCGTACCGGACGAGCGCTACGAGCCCGACGTCGGCCCCGAGCCGGACGTGGACGACCTGCGCGAACGGTTCGCCACGCTGCTCGACCCGATCGACGTGTACTCCGAGGTCTTCGACCCGTACGTGCCGCGCTCGCAGCCGGTCGCCTGCCGCATCTCCGACGACCTCGCCGACATCATCACCGACCTGCGGCACGGCATGGCGCACTACCGCGACGGCCGCGTCAGCGAGGCGCTGTGGTGGTGGCAGTTCTCCTACCTGTCGAACTGGGGCACCACCGCGTCCGCCGCGTTGCGTGCCCTTCAGTCGCTCGTCGCGCACGTCCGCCTGGACAGCCCGCTCGACGAGCTCGACGGCCTGGACACGGACAGCAACGCCGACGGCGACGACGAGCTGGCCGAGGAAGCGGGACGGGTGATGGCCGCGGAGATCGCCGCCC
>NZ_JAGMUE010001306.1:0-619 GCF_019049165.1 Streptomyces sp. AC627_RSS907 | reverse complement strand
GCTCCTGCTCGTGCGCCCCACCGTGCGCAGTGCGGCCAAGGACGCGGCCAACGACGTCGTGCGCCCCCGGCCGACGCCCGGACCGAGCGTGCCCGGCCAGGACGAACAGGGGGCCGGCGGCGGCGCGGACCAGCGGCCCGGGGGCGGTACGGACACTCAGCCCGGCGGCGGCACGGACACTCAGCCCGGTGGCGAGAAGGGCCCCGGGGCCGGCGGTCAGAACGGTGGCGACGGCAAGGCCAGGGGCGGTGACACGACCGGCGGCAAGGAACAGCATTCGGCCACGCTCGACGTGGAGGCGCCCGCGGGCGCGGTGGGTGCCACTCCGTACAAGGTGGAGAAGGGCAAGATGTTCGAGGTCACCGACATCGTCGTCTCCAACTACCAAGGCGACGAAGGGGTGTTGACCATCCACTTCGGTAACCGCAAGATCACGACGATCGCACTGGAGACCTTCCGCAACCTGGACTACCACTGGGTCACTCCCATCCGGATCACCGAGAACGCCACCGTGCGGGCCCAGATAACCTGCGCGAAGCCGGGCACGCCGGCGACGGGACAACGGGCGCAGGGGTGCCACGAGGTCGTCAACGTCAGCGGTCTGCTCAGTGACTACAGG
>NZ_JAGMUE010001305.1:0-690 GCF_019049165.1 Streptomyces sp. AC627_RSS907 | reverse complement strand
CACGCGCGCCGGAGTGGCGCTGCCCCCGCCGCGGGCCGCCCCGTACGGCCCGCGCCACGGGGACGGGGCGCGACGCGACTGCCGAATCGTCAGCCCGTCGCCGGAACAGCTAGGCTTTGGTCTGACACGCGACGTTCCCACAACAGCACACGCGGCCGAGGAGTCACCCGGATGAGCACCACCCAGAGCGAGAGGCTGCGCGGACTGCTAACACCGCTTGTCAGCGCGCGGGACCTGGATCTGGAAGAGATCGAGGTGACCCCGGCCGGGAAGCGGCGCGTGCTCCGTATCGTGGTGGACTCCGACGACGGCGTGCAGTTGGACGCGTGTGCGGAGTTGAGCCGAGCGGTCTCGCAGACCCTCGATGAAACGGACGTCATGGGCGGCGCACCGTACGTCCTCGAGGTCACCTCGCCCGGTGCCGACCGGCCGTTGACCGAGCCGCGCCACTACCGCCGCGCCACAGGTCGCCTCATGAAGGCACAGCTCGTCGAGGGCGGGGAACTGCTCGCCCGGATCGTCGCGGTCGACGACGACGGGCTCGACCTGGAGGTCCCGGGTGTGAAGGGTCGCAAGCCCACGGAGCGCCGTCTTGCCTTCAGCGAGATCTCCAAGGCACGAGTGGAGATCGAGTTCAATCGCAAGGCCAGTGAGAAGCAGGACGACGAGAGCCAAGAGGAGGCGTTGCCG
>NZ_JAGMUE010000133.1:0-24134 GCF_019049165.1 Streptomyces sp. AC627_RSS907 | reverse complement strand
CCGCCCACCGCCCCCGCGAACGCCCACGACCACCGCCCCCGCGAGCGCCCCGCACACCGACCCCGCGAGCACGCCCGCACTCCGCCCCCCGAACACCGCCGTACGCCCACCGCACAAGCACCGCCGCCCGTCGGCCCCGCGAACGCGTACGGCCGCCGCACGCCGCCCCCGAGAGCGCCCGGTATACCAACCCGCGAGCATCGCACGGCCTGCCTTGTCCGTGCCCCGGGCACGGAACCGTGGGGGGGCCGCCCGGGGCGCAGGTGGCCCGCGCACGGACCCACGGGCGCCCCCGCGCGCAGCCCGCGGGCGACCGCGCGCGGGCTCCGCCGAGCGCCGTGCGCCTGCCCGTACGCGTCCCGCACCGGCCGGTGACCGCCGCCCACCCGCGGGCCCCGTGCGCCGGTCCCTCCGGAGAGATGCCGCACCCCCGCGCCAAAGACGCCGCCCGCGTACCTAGACTCGTGACCCATGCGAAGCGAGCCCGTCGTCCAGGTCCAGGCCCTGGTGAAGCGGTACGGCACGAAGACCGCGGTGGACGGCCTCGACCTGGTGGCCCGGGCGGGTGTCACCGCCGTGCTCGGTCCCAACGGGGCGGGCAAGACGACCACGGTCGAGACCTGTGAGGGTTACCGGAAGCCGGACTCCGGGACCGTGCGCGTCCTGGGCCTCGACCCGGTGCGCGAGGGCCCCGAGCTGCGGCCCCGGATCGGCGTGATGCTCCAGTCCGGTGGTGTCTACTCCGGTGCCCGCGCCGACGAGATGCTGCGCCACGTCGCGAAGCTCCACGCCCGTCCGCTGGACGTCGACGCCCTGATCGAGCGGCTCGGGCTGGGCTCGTGCGGCCGGACCACGTACCGCAGGCTCTCCGGCGGCCAGCAGCAGCGGCTCGCCCTCGCGATGGCCGTCGTCGGCCGCCCGGAGCTGGTGTTCCTGGACGAGCCGACCGCGGGCCTGGACCCGCAGGCCCGCCGCGCCACCTGGGACCTGGTGCGGGACCTGCGCGACGACGGCGTCTCCGTGATCCTCACCACCCACCACATGGACGAGGCGGAGCAGCTCGCCGACGACGTCGCCGTCATCGACGCCGGCCGGGTCATCGCCCAGGGTTCTCCCGAGGAACTGTGCCGCGGCGGCGCGGAGAACACGCTGCGCTTCTCCGGCCGGCCCGGACTCGACGTCGTCTCCCTGCTCAAGGCCCTCCCCGCGGACTCCTCGGCCGCCGAGCTGACGCCGGGCTCCTACCGCGTCAGCGGCAAGGTCGATCCCCAGCTGCTCGCCACGGTGACGTCCTGGTGCGCCCAGCACGGCGTGATGCCGGACCGCATCTCGGTGGAACGGCACACTCTGGAGGACGTGTTCTTGGAGCTCACGGGCAAGGAGCTGCGCTCATGACGGCGACCACCGGTACCTACGCGCCGAAGCCCGGCGCCGCGCCGCTCGGGCGCATGATCGCGGCGCAGGCCGCGCTCGAGACGAAGATGCTGCTGCGCAACGGCGAGCAGTTGCTGCTGACGGTGGTCATCCCGACGCTGCTGCTCGTCCTGTTCAGCTCCGTGGACATCATCGACACCGGAGCCGGAGAGGCCGTCGACTTCCTCGCCCCCGGCGTCCTCGCGCTCGCCGTGATGTCGACGGCGTTCACCGGGCAGGCCATCGCCACCGGTTTCGAGCGCCGGTACGGGGTGCTGAAGCGGCTGGCCGCCTCGCCGCTGCCCCGCTGGGGGCTGATGACCGCGAAGACGGTCTCCGTCCTGGTCACCGAGGTTCTCCAGATCGTCCTGCTGACCGTGATCGCCTTCGCGCTGGGCTGGTCCCCGCACGGCAGCCCGCCGGCCGTACTGCTGCTCCTGGTCCTCGGCACGGCCGCCTTCTCCGGGCTCGGGCTGCTCATGGCGGGCACGCTGAAGGCGGAGGCCACGCTGGCCGCTGCCAACCTGGTGTTCCTGCTGCTCCTCGTGGGCGGTGGGGTCATCGTGCCGCTGGACAAGTTCCCGGACGCGGCGCAGAGCGTGCTGGGGCTGCTGCCGATCTCCGCCCTGTCGGACGGGCTGCGGGACGTCCTCCAGCACGGGGCCGCCATGCCCTGGGGCGACCTGGGGATCCTCGCCGTCTGGGCGGTCGCCGGGCTCGCGGCGGCCGGGAAGTTCTTCCGCTGGGAGTAGGGACGCGTGCCGGAGACCGACCCTCGTGAAAGCGTGCACAAGCGGGCGCCTACGATGGACGGCGTGCCAAACGTGACCCGCGCCGAGGCCGCAGCCGCCGTGCGCAACCCGCTCGCCTTCATCGCCGCGCGCTGGACCCCGGAGCCCCGGACGGTCCAGCGGGCCGCGTTCCTCGCGCTCGCCATGGCGGTGGTCATCGTCGTCACCGGCGGTGCCGTGCGCCTGACCGGTTCGGGCCTCGGCTGCCCGACCTGGCCGAAGTGCACCGACGACTCGCTCACCACGACCAGCGCGATGGGCTTCCACGGCGTCATCGAGTTCGGCAACCGCCTGCTGACGTACGTGCTGTGCGCCGCGGTCGGCTGGGCGATCATCGCCGCGCGTTCGCAGAAGCCGTACCGGCGCAGTCTGACCCTGCTGGGCTGGACGCAGTTCTGGGTCGTGATGGGCAACGCGATCCTCGGCGGCATCGTGGTCCTCGTGGGCCTCAACCCGTACACCGTCGCCGCCCACTTCCTGTTGTCCACCGCGCTGATCGCCGTCGCGACGGTGATGTGGCAGCGCACCCGGGAGGGTGACGCGGCACCGCGCCCCCTGGTCGGCAAGGCCGTCCAGCAGCTGGTGTGGGTGCTGATCGCCGTCTCCGTGCTGCTGATCGCGGTCGGCACCGTGGTGACCGGCGCCGGACCGCACGCGGGCGACTCCAGCGACGTCCCGCGGATGCCGGTCGACTGGGAGACGGTGAGCAAGGCGCACGCCGTGCTGGCGTGGATCGTGGTGACGCTGACGTTCGCCCTGTGGTTCGTGCTGAAGGCGGTCGACGCGCCCAAGGGCCCCCTGGCCCGCACCCGCGACCTGTTCCTGGTGCTGCTCGCCCAGGGCGTCATCGGCTACGTCCAGTACTTCACCGACCTTCCCGAGGTCCTGGTCGGGCTGCACATGTTCGGTTCGTGCCTGGTGTGGATCGCGGTCCTGCGGGTGCTGCTGGCGCTGCGCGAGCGGCCGGAGGGGACGGCGCCCGGGCTGCCGGTTCAGGAGTACGCGGCCACCAGCGTGTCGATGGCCGGCCCCAGGTAGTCCAGGGTCAGCTCGCGTCGGCGGGCGGTCCACTCCTCGGTGGGCCGCGCGGGGTTCCCGTACCGACGCCGCTCGATGTCCTCGAGGACCTCGCCGGGAGCGCCCAGGGCGGGCAGCTCCTGAAGGGCCTGCCGTTTGGTGATCAGGCGGCCGTCCCGCAGGGTGACGGTGGCGCGGGCGAAGGTGAGCAGGCCCAGGTCGATCCAGACGTCCTCCAGCCACAGCTCCGTCCGGCGCACGATCGGCCGCCAGTAGTCACGCTGCTCCCGGACGACGAACGCGGCCAGTTCCCCGTCCCCCACCGGGGGCAGCAGGCGCTGCGGCGACTCGCCGTGCAGGACACGCCCGAAGCTGTGCAGCTCTCGCCGGGTGACCGGTGTGACCGGCCGTTTGAAGAGATGCCGGTGGGCCCAGGTCAGGTGTGACCGTCCGGGGTCGGCGACGGTTCCGGGAGCCAGATAGGTGCAGTGCAGCAGCCCGGCCAGCGGCTGGGCGCGCAGCCGGGCGTGGAGCAGTCCCAACCGCCAGGCCGTGCGGGCCGTGGCCGGCCGCGGCAGGACCGCGATCAGATCGAGATCGCTGCGACCCTCCTGGTAGTCGCCGCCGGCCAGCGAGCCGTGGGCCCAGACGGCGACGGGGGCGAGGGGCGACAGGCCGGTGAGGAAGCGGTCGAGCAGGGCGTCGGTCGGCATTCGCCCAGTGTGGTCGATCCACTCCGATCCGTAAACCGTCACCCCGGCACGACACCCGTCATCCCGGCACGTACACCCGTCACCCGGCATGTGCCCGCCCCCTTCACCTCCGGCCGTGCACCGTCACTCCAGCCCCGAACTCCGTCGCTTCCGGCCGTGCACCGTCACTCCAGCCCCGTACTCCGTCGCTTCCGGCCGTGCACCGTCACTCCAGCCCGTACACCCGTCCCGCGTTCCCCGACGCGATCATTCCCGCCACCCGCCGCGCGTCGCCGGGCGCCCAGGCCCCCTCGGCCACCCAGGTGCCCAGCACCCGGCCGAGGGCCTCGCGGAACAGGTGGGCGCCCACGACGTGCAGCTCGGGCAGGCCCTGCGCGCCGCTGGAGAACAGGATCTTGCCGAAGGGGGCCAGTTCCAGGATCTCCGCGAGGACCGTCGCGGCCCGCGCGCCGGTGCGCACCAGGGCGGCGCCCGAGTCGGCGTAGACGTGCGGGAAGACGCCGGCGAGGTGGGCGGCATGGCGGTGGTAGGGGTAACCGTGCAGCAGGACCAGGTCGGTGCCGAGGCCGGCGGTGGCCCGTACGAAGTCCGTGAGCAGGACCGGGTCGGTGCGGTCGATGCGCAGGCCCGGCTCGCCGAGGCCCGCGTGGAGCTGGAGCGGCAGGCCCGAGGCGACGGCGATCCACAGCAGGTGCCGCAGCAGCACCGGGTCGCTCAGCTCACCGCCGACCTCACGTCCCGTCAGCCAGCGGGCGGCGGCGCCGCGCACCTCCCCCGGGCCGGGCGGCTCCGGCGCGAGCGCCAGACCGTGCCGTACGCCCGCGACCGAGGTGAACGCGATCGCCCCGGCGGCGGCGCCGTGCACGGCCTCGGAGAGGTTGGCGAGGAAGGAGTCGACGGTGCCGGAGGTGTCGGCGACCTGCTCGGCCAGCAGTTCCAGGCGCACGATCTCGTGGGCGTCGGCGGCCGCGGCGCAGGCCATCTCCGCGGGCCCGGTGAGGTCGCCCGGCAGACCCGCGTCGACCAGGTAGGTCGTGATGCCGCTGCCGCGCAGCAGTCTGCGGCCGGCCTCCATGACGCCCAGCTCGCGGCGCCGGGCCAGGTAGCGGGCCGGCGGACAGTGCGGTTCCAGGCCGAGCAGGGGCGGGCACCAGCGGCGTACCGCGAAGCCGGTCTGGGTGTCGAACAGGGTGGTGCCCGGCGCGGGCGGCCCCTCGGTGCGGGCCAGCTGGGCCTCGAAGGTGCCGAGGCCCAGCTCCGTTCTCAGGACGCCGTGGCAGTACTGGTCCACCAGGGACGGCGTTTCGATCATCCGGACTCCCCGTGGTGGGACCGTGCGCCTCGCGGCTTCCTACGGTCCTAACGGGTGAACCCGGCGTCAGGTGTTGCTCGGCCCGCCCACCTGGATGCCCGCCATACGGGACCACTCGTAGGGGCCGGTCGTCACCTTGGCGGCGAACTCGCCGTCGAAGTCCTCGTGGACGGTGATCCCGGACTTCTCCACCGCCTTGAGAGCCGTGTCGTAGGAGCGCGCGACCAGGTCGCCCCAGCCGCCGTCCTCGCCGACGAGCACGATCCGGGCACCGCGCTCACCGAGGTAGGCCACCTGGGCCTCGGCGCCGCCGTGCGCCTTGGAGAAGGAGTCGATCGACCGGGCGAGCCGGGCGACCCGGCGCTCGGCCCTCCGGTCGGCCTTCGCGTCAACCTGCTGCGTGTCTGCCATGAGCAGGATGCTACCGACGGGTAGCCCAAACGGCGACGGGCGGGGCGCGTGGCCTTGACCACGCGCCCCGCCCGCCCCGTCCGGCCTCAGCGCAGGAAGGGGTCCACCGCGATCGCCAGGAACAGCACCGACACGTAGGTGATGGACCAGTGGAACAGCCGCATCTCCTTGAGCTTGCCGCCCGTCACCTCGGCCTTGGCGCGGTTCTGCAGCCCGTGCGCCTCCCACAGCCACATGCCGCCCGCCAGCAGGGCGACCGCCGTGTAGAACCAACCGGTGTAGCCCAACGGCGTCAGCAGCAGCGACACGGCGACCATCACCCAGCTGTAGATGACGATCTGCCGGGCGACGACCTTGTTGGAGGCGATGACCGGGAGCATCGGCACGCCCACGCGCGCGTAGTCCTCCTTGACCTTCATGGACAGCGGCCAGTAGTGCGGCGGCGTCCAGAAGAACATCACCCCGAAGAGGATGATCGGCGCCCAGGACATCGAGTTCGTCACGGCCGACCAGCCGATGAGCACCGGCAGACAGCCCGCGATGCCGCCCCAGACGATGTTCTGCGAGGTGCGGCGCTTGAGGATCATCGTGTAGACGACGACGTAGAAGAGGAGCGCGCCGAGCGAGAGCCAGGCCGACAGCCAGTTGACGGTGAGGCCGAACAGCAGGGTCGAGACGATGGCCAGGGTGATGCCGAAGGTGAGGCATTCGCGCGGGCTGACCATGCCGGTCACCAGCGGGCGCTGCGACGTCCGGTCCATCAGGGCGTCGATGTCCCGGTCGATGTACATGTTCAGCGCGTTGGCGCCGCCCGCGGACAGATAGCCGCCGACACAGGTCAGCAGCACCAGCTTCAGATCCGGAACACCCTGCTCGGCGAGGAACATCACCGGAACGGTGGTGATCAGCAGAAGCTCGATGATCCGCGGCTTGGTCAGCGCCACGAACGCCTTGACACGGGCCCCGAACGGCCGGTGACTCGGGCCCTGGCTCGTCCCGATAACCCCCGCAGGACGGGATTCAACGGCCGTCACGCACACCCCTGACAGAGACATCCCAGCAAGCCTCCCCGTGTGAAGTGGCGGTAAAGGCTCGCGCGTACCACGCCACTTTAGACGTTGCCCATACCTCGGCCTTCGCGGGGGTGGGGTCGTGTTGAGAACGATGCTCCGACGTGCGTTCGGAGAGTCGATTGAGCGGTCAGATGAGCGGCTCCCCATTCACTTGCCGAATGCGGTTTCACCCAGTCGACAGGCGGATCCCGGAGAGTCCCGGCAGTCTGGTTTCCAGCGGAAAAACGCACGTACTTACGGGGGTAGGCTCGACAACGGCCGGCCCGACTCAGGACGCGCCGGCAGCCGGTGGGCGCCCACGCGCACCGGCATCCGACATGTGGAGAGGAGCCCTGACTCAGGGTGAGCACCAAGCCGACCACCACAGACCTCGAGTGGACCGAACTGGACCAGCGGGCCGTGGACACCGCCCGCGTCCTGGCCGCCGATGCCGTACAGAAGGTTGGCAACGGCCATCCGGGTACGGCGATGAGCCTGGCGCCCGCCGCCTACACCCTCTTCCAGAAGGTGATGCGGCACGACCCGGCCGACGCGGACTGGGTCGGACGCGACCGTTTCGTGCTGTCCGCCGGCCACTCGTCCCTGACCCTCTACACCCAGCTGTACCTGGCCGGCTTCGGCCTGGAGCTGGACGACCTGAAGTCCTTCAGGACGTGGGGCTCGAAGACCCCCGGCCACCCGGAGTACGGGCACACCACCGGTGTGGAGACGACGACCGGCCCGCTCGGCCAGGGCGTCGCCAACGCGGTGGGCATGGCGATGGCCGCCCGCTACGAGCGCGGCCTGTTCGACCCGGAGGCCGCCGAGGGCACCTCCCCGTTCGACCACTTCGTCTACTGCATCGCCGGTGACGGCTGCCTCCAGGAGGGCATCTCCGCCGAGGCCTCCTCCCTCGCCGGCCACCAGAAGCTCGGCAACCTGGTGCTGCTGTGGGACGACAACCACATCTCGATCGAGGGCGACACCGAGACCGCCGTCTCCGAGGACACCGTCAAGCGCTACGAGGCCTACGGCTGGCACGTGCAGCGCGTCGCCCCGAAGGCGGACGGAGACCTGGACCCGAACGCGATCCACGCGGCGATCCAGGAGGCGAAGAAGGTCACCGACCGTCCCTCCTTCATCGCCATGCGCTCGATCATCGCCTGGCCCGCCCCGAACGCGCAGAACACCGAGGCCGCGCACGGCTCGGCGCTCGGCGACGACGAGGTCGCCGCGACCAAGCGGGTCCTGGGCTTCGACCCGGAGAAGTCCTTCGAGGTCGCCGACGAGGTCATCGCCCACACCCGGCAGGCACTCGAGCGGGGCCGGGCGGCCCGCGCCGTGTGGGAGAAGACCTTCCAGCAGTGGCGGGACAACAACCCCGAGCGCGCCGCCGAGTACGACCGGATCGCCAAGGGCGAGCTGCCCACGGGCTGGGAGGAGAAGATCCCGGTCTTCGAGACCGGCAAGGGCGTCGCCACCCGCGCCGCGTCCGGCAAGGTCCTCCAGGCGCTCGGCGCGGTCATCCCCGAGCTGTGGGGCGGCTCCGCCGACCTGGCCGGCTCGAACAACACCACGATCGACAAGACGTCGTCCTTCCTCCCGGCGGGCAACCCGCTGCCCGAGGCCGACCCGTACGGCCGCACCGTCCACTTCGGCATCCGCGAGCACGCGATGGCCGCGGAGATGAACGGCATCGCCCTGCACGGCAACACCCGCATCTACGGCGGCACCTTCCTGGTGTTCTCCGACTACATGCGCAACGCCGTCCGCCTGTCGGCCCTGATGCACCTGCCGGTGACGTACGTGTGGACGCACGACTCCATCGGCCTCGGCGAGGACGGCCCCACCCACCAGCCGGTCGAGCACCTCGCCTCGCTGCGCGCCATCCCCGGCCTGAACGTGGTCCGCCCGGCCGACGCCAACGAGACCGCCGTCGCCTGGCGCGAGATCCTGCGCCGCTGGACGAAGGAGTTCGGCAAGGGCCAGCCGCACGGCCTCGCGCTCACCCGCCAGGGCGTGCCGACGTACGAGCCCAACGAGGACGCGGCCAAGGGCGGCTACGTGCTGTTCGAGGCCGACGGCGGCGAGCCCCAGGTCGTCCTGATCGCCACCGGCTCCGAGGTGCACGTCGCCGTGGAGGCCCGCGAGCAGCTCCAGGCCGACGGTGTGCCCACGCGCGTGGTGTCGATGCCGTGCGTCGAGTGGTTCGAGCAGCAGGACCAGGGGTACCGGGACAGCGTGCTGCCGCCGTCCGTGAGGGCCCGTGTCGCGGTCGAGGCCGGGATCGGCCTGACGTGGCACAAGTACGTCGGGGACGCCGGCCGCATCGTCTCGCTGGAGCACTTCGGTGCTTCGGCCGACGGCAAGCTCCTCTTCCAGGAGTTCGGTTTCACCGCCGAGAACGTGGCCGCCGCTGCCCGGGAATCGCTGACCGCGGCTCAGCGCTGACGCTCACACACGACACGTAGGAGATGCATTTTCCATGACAGACGCACTCAAGCGCCTCTCCGACGAAGGCGTCGCGATCTGGCTGGACGACCTGTCGCGCAAGCGGATCACGTCCGGCAACCTCGCCGAGCTGATCGACCAGCAGCACGTCGTGGGCGTCACCACCAACCCGTCGATCTTCCAGAAGGCGATCTCCGAGGGCCACGGCTACGACCAACAGCTCTCCGACCTCGCCGCCCGCCGGGTGACCGTCGAAGAGGCCATCCGGATGATCACCACGGCGGACGTCCGCGACGCCGCCGACATCCTGCGCCCGGTCTTCGACAGCACCGGGGGCAAGGACGGCCGGGTCTCCATCGAGGTCGACCCGCGCCTGGCGCACAACACCAAGGCGACGGTCGCCGAGGCCAAGCAGCTCGCCTGGCTGGTGGACCGGCCGAACACCTTCATCAAGATCCCCGCGACCGAGGCGGGCCTGCCGGCGATCGCCGAGACCATCGGCCTGGGCATCAGCGTCAACGTCACGCTGATCTTCTCGCTGGAGCGCTACCGCAAGGTCATGGACGCCTTCCTGACCGGCCTGGAGAAGGCCAGGGAGCGCGGCCTGGACCTGTCGCAGATCCACTCCGTGGCGTCCTTCTTCGTGTCCCGCGTGGACACCGAGATCGACAAGCGGATCGACGCGCTCGGCACCGACGAGGCCAAGGCGCTGCGCGGCAAGGCCGCCGTCGCCAACGCCCGTCTCGCCTACCAGGCGTACGAGGAGGTCTTCGCCTCCGACCGCTGGGCCGCCCTGGAGAAGGCGGGCGCCAACAAGCAGCGTCCGCTGTGGGCGTCGACCGGCGTGAAGGACAAGGCGTACGACGACACCATGTACGTCACCGACCTGGTCGCACCCAACACGGTGAACACCATGCCGGAGGCCACGCTGCTGGCCACCGAGGACCACGGCGAGATCACCGGCGACACCGTCGCCGGCTCCTACGAGCAGGCCCGCGCCGACCTCGACGCGGTCGAGAAGCTCGGGATCTCCTACGACGAGGTGGTCCAGCTCCTGGAGGACGAGGGCGTCGAGAAGTTCGAGGCGGCCTGGAACGACCTGCTGAAGTCGACGGAGGCGGAGCTGAAGCGCCTCGCTCCCTCGGAGGGCTAGAAATTGTCAAGCAGCAACCCGCTGCGTGACCCCGCAGACCGACGGCTCCCGCGTATCGCGGGGCCGTCGGGTCTGGTCATTTTCGGCGTCACCGGCGATCTGTCCCGCAAGAAGCTCATGCCCGCCGTCTACGACCTCGCCAACCGGGGTCTGCTGCCGCCGGGCTTCTCGCTCGTCGGCTTCGCCCGCCGCGACTGGGAGCACGAGGACTTCGCCCAGGTCGTGCACGACGCCGTCAAGGAGCACTCCCGTACTCCGTTCCGCGAGGAGGTCTGGCAGCAGCTCATCCAGGGGATGCGCTTCGTCCAGGGCACCTTCGACGACGACGACGCGTTCGAGCGGCTGCGCGCCACCATCGAGGAGCTCGACAAGGCACAGGGCACCGGCGGAAACTTCGCCTTCTACCTCTCGGTGCCGCCGAAGTCCTTCCCGGTGGTCATCCAGCAGCTGAAGAAGCACGGTCTCGCCGACCAGTCGAGCGGCTCCTGGCGCCGCGCGGTGATCGAGAAGCCGTTCGGCCACGACTTGAGGTCGGCCGAGGAGCTCAACGCGATCGTCCACGAGGTCTTCGCCCCGGACCAGGTCTTCCGCATCGACCACTACCTGGGCAAGGAGACCGTCCAGAACATCCTGGCGCTGCGCTTCGCCAACACGATGTTCGAGCCGATCTGGAACCGGTCCTACGTCGACCACGTGCAGATCACCATGGCCGAGGACATCGGCATCGGCGGCCGGGCCGGCTACTACGACGGCATCGGCGCCGCCCGCGACGTCATCCAGAACCACCTGCTCCAGCTGCTCGCGCTGACCGCGATGGAGGAGCCCGCCTCCTTCGACGCCGACGCGCTCGCCGCCGAGAAGACCAAGGTGCTCGGCGCGGTCCGGCTGCCGAAGGACCTGGGCCGCGACACCGTGCGCGGGCAGTACGCGGCCGGCTGGCAGGGCGGCGCGAAGGTCATCGGCTACCTCGACGAGGACGGCATCGACCCCCGGTCGAAGACCGACACCTACGCCGCGATCAAGGTGGGGATCGACAACCGCCGCTGGGCGGGCGTCCCCTTCTACCTGCGCACCGGCAAGCGGCTCGGCCGCCGGGTCACCGAGATCGCGGTGGTCTTCCAGCGCGCACCGCACTCCCCCTTCGACACGACGGCCACCGAGGAACTCGGCTCGAACGCGATCGTCATCCGCGTCCAGCCCGACGAGGGCGTCACCGTCCGCTTCGGCTCCAAGGTGCCGGGCACCTCGATGGAGATCCGGGACGTGTCGATGGACTTCGCCTACGGCGAGTCCTTCACCGAGTCCAGCCCGGAGGCGTACGAGCGCCTCATCCTCGACGTCCTCCTGGGCGACGCCAACCTCTTCCCGCGCACCGAGGAGGTCGAACTGTCCTGGAAGATCCTCGACCCGATCGAGGAGTACTGGGACACCCACGGCACGCCGGCCCAGTACCCGGCCGGCACCTGGGGCCCCGAAGAGGCGGACGACATGCTCGAGCGAGACGGACGGAGCTGGCGCCGGCCATGAAGACAGACCTCACGGACACCACGGCCAGCAAGATCAACAAGGCGCTGGTGCTGGGCCGCCGGGCCATCGGCACGCCGGCCATCGGCATGGTGCTCACCCTGGTCATCGTCACCGACGAGGAGAACGCCTACGACGCCCTGAAGGCCGCGAGCGACGCCGCGCACGAGCACCCCTCGCGCACGCTGGTGGTCATCAAGCGTGTCTCGCGCTCGCCCCGGGACCGCACCCGGTCCCGGCTGGACGCCGAGGTGCGCCTCGGCGCCGACGCGGGCACCGGCGAGACGGTGGTGCTCCGGCTGTACGGCGACGTGGCCGACCACGCCCAGTCGGTGGTCCTGCCGCTGCTGCTGCCGGACGCGCCGGTCGTGGTGTGGTGGCCGGTGAACGCGCCGCTGGACCCGGCCGGGGACCCGCTCGGCGCCCTGGCCCAGCGCCGGGTCACCGACACCTACGCCTGCGAGGAGCCGGTACGGGAGCTGGCCGCCCGGGCCGCCGCCTACACGCCGGGCGACACCGACCTGTCCTGGACCCGCATCACGCCGTGGCGCTCGATGCTGGCGGCGGCCCTGGACCAGGTCGACTGCGAGGTGCAGTCGGTCGAGGTCGAGGGCGAGGAGTACAACCCGAGCTGTGAGCTGCTGGCGATGTGGCTGGCGGACCGGCTGGGCGTCCCGGTCGAGCGCACCGCGTCCAGCGGCCCCGGTCTGACCGCGGTCCGGATGGACACCGACTGCGGCCCGGTCGTCCTGGACCGGGCCGACGGTTCGCTCGCGACCCTGTCCATCCAGGGCCAGCCGGCCCGCGCGGTGGCGCTCAAGCGCCGCGAGACGGCCGAGCTGATCGCGGAGGAACTGCGGCGCCTCGACCCGGACGACACGTACGCCTCGGCGCTGCGGTTCGGGGTGGACCGGCTGAGCGCGCCGGCCAAAGGGGAGGCCGGGACCGAGCAGGCGGTCGCGGTCGCCGCTCCCGTCACGACGGCTGCGAAAGCTCCCGCGAAGGACGCGGCGCAGGAGAAGACACCGGTGAGGAAGGCGGCGGCGAAGTGAGCACTCCCCAGCTGGTCGTGCACCGCGACAAGGAGCTGATGGCCGAGGCCGCGGCGGCCCGGCTGATCACGAAGATCGTGGACGCGCAGGCCTCCCGGGGCTCGGCGTCCGTGGTCCTGACCGGTGGCCGCAACGGCAACGGGCTGCTGGCCGCGCTCGCCGGGTCACCGGCCCGGGACGCCGTCGACTGGAGCCGCCTCGACCTGTGGTGGGGCGACGAGCGCTTCCTGCCGGAGGGCGACCCCGAGCGCAACGTCACCCAGGCACGCCAGGCGCTGCTGGACTCGGTGCCGCTGGACCCGAAGCGGGTGCACGCGATGGCGGCGTCGGACGGCCCGCACGGCTCCGACGTGGAGGCCGCGGCGGCGGCCTACGCGGAGGAGCTGGCCGCGGCTGCCGTCCCCGAGAACCACGCCGCGGTGCCCAGCTTCGACGTCCTGCTGCTGGGCGTCGGCCCCGACACGCATGTCGCGTCGCTCTTCCCGGAGCATCCGGGTGTGCGGGAGACGGAGCGCACCGTGATCGGCGTCCACGGCTCCCCCAAGCCGCCGCCCACCCGCATCTCCCTGACCCTGCCGGCCATCCGCACGGCCCGTGAGGTGTGGCTGCTCGCGGCGGGCGAGGACAAGGCCAACGCGGTCGCCATGGCCCTCTCGGGCGCGGGCGAGATCCAGGCCCCGGCGGCGGGGGCGCGGGGACGTGCCCGCACCCTGTGGCTCCTGGACACGGCAGCGGCCTCGCAACTGCCGAGGTCGCTGTACCCGCCGGCGTCGGCCTGAGGCCGCCCCTGCCCTGGTGAGGAACGCCGGGTCCCCGTCACACACGGGGACCCGGCGTTCTGCTTCTCCCGCCCCGTGGATCAAACGGCACGGCCGTGGGCGGTGTGTTCACCGGTGCCGGTCCGGGACGGCACGGGTCAGGGGACGCCGGGCCCCGGATGGTACGGGTTGCCGTGACCGTACGGGTTCGGCGCTGCCGACGGCGCGTACGGGTGACCCGGCGGAGGCGGTGTGTGGGGCGCGTACGGGTTGCCCTGCGCGGGCGCGGGCGGCGGCGCGTACGGGTTGCCCTGCGCGGGCACGGGCGGCGGCGCGTACGGGTGGCCCGGTACCGGGGCGTGCGGTGCGTACGGGTCGCCCCGCGGCGGTGCGTACGGTGCCGTCGGCGCGACGGGCGGATGCGCGCCGGGGACCGGGGGCTGGGCGGCCGGATGGGTGCCCAGGCGGATGCCGTAGCGCCGCTTGAGACGCCCCATCTCCAGCAGCGCGATCGTCGTGACCGTCACCGGCGCGCCCAGGACGAAGACGACGCCCATCGTGAAGCTCAGCCCGTGCAGGTCGCCCGTGATCAGGTCGGGGAGGGCCGTCAGCCAGGTCGTCACCGTGGCCAGCAGGGGCGGCAGGCAGCGGTGCACGACCGCGGTGCCGAAGAAGTTGCCCGAGATCCGGAAGGCCCCGGCACCCACGAACACGGCCATCCACAGCGCGACGAAGCCGGTCAGCAGGACCGCCGTTCCGGCTGACGAGCCGGTCCACTGGAGCAGCACGACCGTGGCGACGACCGAGCCGATGAACAACAGGAGCAGCTTCAGGGAGTTCAGCAGCGGCTCCCGCAGCCGGCGCACGGTGCCGGTACGCCGCCAGACGAGGAGCATCACCGCGACGGTCAGCGGGGTGAGGAGCAGCAGGACCGCGGACGCGGTCAGGGCGTTCTCCAGCAGCTCCGTGAAGGCGAAGCCGCCCTCGACGAAGGTGTAGACGCCAAGGGAGGCAACGGCCCCGGCGATGACCCGGACGCGCTTGAGCTGTTCCACCGACGGGTCGACGGCCTCCGGGATCCACGCCGGATGGAACACCGCCCGCGCCACGCGGTGGGGCTTGAGGAAGGACCGGACGGTCAGGGTGCCCCCTGTCCAACTTCCCCGCGTACGTGTCACCTTGTGCTCCCCCGAGCGGACGCGACCATGATCGCCGGGGATTCTACGGGAAGCGGACGGTGTTCCGTCGTCCGCTTCCCGCTCTCTCAGCTCCGGCCGCGCAGCTCCCGGTAGGCGGCGACCAGCGCCTTGGTGGAAGGGTCGAGGCCGGGGACGTCGGCGCCCTGGGTGAGGGCGGGTTCGACGCGCTTGGCGAGGACCTTGCCGAGCTCGACGCCCCACTGGTCGAAGGAGTCGATGTTCCAGATCGCGCCCTGGACGAACACCTTGTGCTCGTAGAGGGCGACGAGCTGGCCGAGGACCGACGGGGTCAGCTCGCGCGCCAGGATCGTGGTCGTCGGATGGTCGCCCCGGAACGTCTTGTGCGGGACCAGCTCCTCCGGCACGCCCTCGGCCCGGACCTCGTCCGGTGTCTTGCCGAAGGCCAGGGCCTGGGTCTGCGCGAAGAAGTTGGCCATCAGCAGGTCGTGCTGGGCCTTCAGCTCGTCGCTCAGCTCGGCGACCGGCTCGGCGAAGCCGATGAAGTCCGCCGGGATCAGCTTGGTGCCCTGGTGGATCAACTGGTAATAGGCGTGCTGCCCGTTGGTGCCCGGCGTACCCCACACCACCGGCCCGGTCTCCCACTGCACCGGCCGCCCGTCGCGGTCGACGGACTTGCCGTTGGACTCCATGTCGAGCTGCTGGAGATAGGCGGTGAACTTCGACAGGTAGTGGCTGTACGGCAGCACCGCGTGCGACTGGGCGTCGTGGAAGTTGCCGTACCAGATGCCCAACAGGCCCAGCAGCAGCGGCACGTTGGCCTCGGCGGGGGCGGTGCGGAAGTGCTCGTCGACGAGGTGGAAGCCGTCGAGCATCTCCCGGAAGCGGTCCGGGCCGATGGCGATCATCAGGGAGAGGCCGATCGCCGAGTCGTAGGAGTAGCGTCCGCCGACCCAGTCCCAGAACTCGAACATGTTGGCCGTGTCGATGCCGAACTCGGCGACCTTCTCGGCGTTCGTCGACAGCGCGACGAAGTGCTTGGCGACCGCTTCCTCGTCACCGAGCGCGTTCAGCAGCCAGGACCGGGCGGAGGTGGCGTTGGTGACCGTCTCGATGGTGGTGAAGGTCTTGGACGCGATGACGAACAGCGTCTCGGCCGGGTCCAGGTCCCGGGTGGCCTCGTGCAGGTCGGCGCCGTCCACGTTGGAGACGAAACGGACCGTCAGCTCGCGGTCGGTGAAGGCGCGCAGCACCTCGTAGGCCATGGCGGGGCCGAGGTCGGAGCCGCCGATGCCGACGTTGACGACGTTCCTGATGCGCTTGCCGGTGTGGCCCCGCCACTCCCCGGAGCGGACCCGGTCGGCGAAGCCGGCCATCCTGTCCAGCACGGCGTGCACCTTGGGGACGACGTTCTCACCGTCGACCTCGATCACCGCGTCCCGCGGGGCACGCAGCGCGGTGTGCAGGACGGCCCGGTCCTCGGTGGTGTTGATCTTCTCGCCGCGGAACATGGCGTCGCGCAGCCCGAACACGTCGGTGGCGGCGGCCAGCTCCCGCAGGAGCCGCAGGGTCTCGTCGGTGACGAGGTGCTTGGAGTAGTCGACGTACAGGTCGCCCACCCGGAGCGTGAATCCGGTGCCGCGGCCCGGGTCGGCGGCGAACAGCTCACGCAGCCGCACCTCGCCGAGCTTCTCGCGGTGCCCCGCCAGCGCGGTCCATTCGGGCGTCTGGTCGAGCCTGGTACGGCCGTCTGCGTTCATGTCGGACTTCAGCCTTCTTCCTTGGTGTCCCAGCTGTCCCGGCTGTTTCCAACCTAATTGATCAGCGGTGGGAAGGCCGAGGGAGACAGAAGGAGAAGGAGGACGGCGGAAGGCGGAACCGACGGCGGCCGGAGCGGGCCGCCGGGCAGGACGACTAGATCTCGCCCCGCAGTTTGGCAAGCGCCTCGGCGAGGATCGCCTCGCCGTCCGCGTCGCTGCGACGCTCGCGCACGTACGCCAGGTGGGTCTTGTAGGGCTCGGTGCGCGGCGGGTCCGGCGGATTGTCCCGGTCCTGCCCGGCGGGGAAGCCGCAGCGCGGGCAGTCCCAGGTCTCCGGCACCTGTGCGTCGCTCGCGAAGCTCGGCTGCGTCTCGTGTCCGTTGGAGCACCAGAAGGAGATGCGCAGGCGCGGCGCGGACTCGCCGCGTTCGGCCTCGCCCATCGGCCCCGCCCCGACCCGGCTCCCCCGGATCGCGTTGCCACTTGCCACGGTGTAACTCCCTGCGTGATGGTGCCGCGAAGCGAGTCGGCGTTCCGCTTCGCTGCGAGGCGCCTCAGTCTACGTAAGGCCCAACGCGCGTCCAGTGGTTGGAGTTACAAGGGGACCCGCTCAGGCGTAAGCCCCATGATAGGCGGCGCCGTGGACGCGTACCGGACATGGGGCTTCACGTGCGCGGTGCGTGCCGTGTCAGTTGTTCGCCTTCATCAGAAGGGCGAGCACCATGATGCACGCGAACCACAGCAGACCGACCACCACGGTGATCCGGTCGAGGTTGCGCTCGGCGACCGAGGAGCCGCCGACGGACGACTGCATGCCGCCACCGAACATGTCGGAGAGGCCGCCGCCCTTCCCCTTGTGCATCAGCACCAGCAGCATCAGCAGCAGGCTGAAGACGATCAGGGCGATCGAGAACCCCAAAACCACGGCTGGACCAACTTCCTCGGATTCGGATGAACGACGGGGGCACGGTGACAGCAGGCCACCATGCCCCCGCAAGGGTACGACGTATCGCCGCTACCGCATACTCACTGGTCGCGGAAGCGCACGATCTTGACGAACTCGTCCGAGTCCAGCGAGGCGCCGCCGACCAGGGCGCCGTCGATGTCGGGCTGCGCCATGATCTCGGCGACGTTGCCGGACTTGACCGAGCCGCCGTACTGGATGCGGACCTTGTCGGCCAGCTCCTGCGAGTACAGCTCGGCGATCCTTCCGCGGATGGCCGCGCAGACCTCCTGGGCGTCCTCGGCGCCGCAGACCTTGCCGGTGCCGATGGCCCACACGGGCTCGTAGGCGATCACGACCGTCTCGGCCTGCTCGGCGGGGAGATCCTTCAGACCGCCCTCGACCTGGGCGAGGGTGTGGCTGACGTGGTTGCCGGCCTCACGGACGTCCAGCTCCTCACCGACGCACAGGATCGGGGTCAGGCCGTGCTTGTAGGCGGCCCTGACCTTGGCATTGACCAGCTCGTCGGTCTCGGCGTGGTACTGCCGGCGCTCGGAGTGGCCGATCGCGACGTAGGCGCAGCGGAGCTTGGCCAGCATCGGACCGGAGATCTCGCCGGTGTAGGCGCCGCCGTCGTGGGCGGAGATGTCCTGGGCGCCGTACTTGATCCGCAGCTTGTCGTGCTCGACCAGGGTCTGCACGGAGCGCAGGTCGGTGAAGGGCACCAGAACGGCGACCTCGACGGAGTCGTAGTCCTTGTCCGCGAGGGCGAAGGCGAGCTTCTGGACGTGGGCGATGGCCTCGAGGTGGTTGAGGTTCATCTTCCAGTTGCCCGCCATCAGCGGCGTGCGGGTGGTCATTGAGGTCAGTCCTCCAGTGCGGCGAGGCCGGGGAGCGTCTTGCCCTCGAGGTATTCGAGGGAGGCGCCGCCGCCGGTCGAGATGTGGCCGAATGCCTTTTCGTCGAAGCCGAGCGTACGCACGGCCGCGGCGGAGTCGCCGCCGCCGACCACGGTGAAGCCCTGGGCGTCGACGAGGGCCTGGGCGACCGCCTTGGTGCCCTCGGCGTAGTCGGGGTGCTCGAAGACGCCCATGGGCCCGTTCCAGAAGACGGTGGCGGCGTCGGCGAGCTTGGACGCGTACAGCTTGCGGGTCTCGGGACCGATGTCCAGACCCTCCTGGTCGGCCGGGATGGCGTCCGCGGCGACGGTGGTGGGGTGGGCCGGGGCCTTGGTCTTCAGGTCCGGGAACTCGGGCGAGACGAGGACGTCGACGGGGAGGACCAGCTCGACGCCGTTCTTCTCCGCGCGCTCCATGTACTCCTGGACGGCCGGGATCTGGTCCTCCTGGAGGAGCGAGATGCCGACCTCGTAGCCCTTGGCCTTGAGGAAGGTGTACGCCATGCCGCCGCCGATGAGGAGCCGGTCGGCCTTGCCGAGCAGCTGGTCGATGACGGCGAGCTTGTCGGAGACCTTGGCGCCGCCGAGGGCGACCACGTACGGCCGCTGGACGTCGTCGGTGAGCTTCTTCAGCACACCGACCTCGGTGGCGATGAGGTGGCCGGCGTAGTGCGGCAGCTTCTTCGGCAGGTCGAAGACCGAGGCGTGCTTGCGGTGCACGGCGCCGAAGCCGTCGCCGACGTAGACGTCCGCGAGGCCGGCCAGCTTGTCGGCGAAGGCTGCGCGCTCGGCGTCGTCCTTGCTGGTCTCGCCGGTGTTGAAGCGCAGGTTCTCGATCACCGCGACGCCGCCGTCGGCGAGGCCGGCCACCGTGGTCTCGGCGGAGGTGCCGACCGTGTCCTCGGCGAAGGCGACGTCGGCGCCGAGGAGCTCACCGAGGCGTGCGGCGGCCGGGGCGAGGGAGAAGGCCGGGTCCGGGGCGCCCTTGGGGCGGCCGAGGTGCGAGGCGACGATCACGCGCGCGCCCGCGTCGGCCAGGGCCTTGACGGTGGGCACCACGGCGCGGATACGGCCGTCGTCGGTGATGGTGGTGCCGTCCAGCGGCACGTTCAGGTCGGCGCGGACGAAGACGCGCTTGCCCGCGACGCCTTCGGAGAGCAGTTCGTCGATCGTCTTCATGCAGAGGGCTCCTGGGTTCTCGTGATCGCTCGTGATCCTACGAGGGCTGGTCGCTGCGGACGCGACGCAGGGCTCGGACGGCGCGACCTTGCGCTGTCCGAGCCCTGCTACCGCATCGAGGTGCCTGCTGAGTCTGAGTCGATCAGAGCTGGTTGCCGACGAAGACCGTGAGGTCGACGAGGCGGTTGGAGTAGCCCCACTCGTTGTCGTACCAGCCGATGACCTTCACGTTCTTGCCGTCCTGGACCATGGTCAGGGACGAGTCGAAGGTGCAGGACGCCGGGGCGTTGACGATGTCGGAGGAGACGATCGGGTCCTCGGTGTACTCGAGGATGCCCTTGAGCTCGCCCTCGGCGGCCTTCTGGAAGGCGGCGTTGATCTCTTCCTTGGTGACCTCGCGGCCGAGCTCCAGGACGAGGTCGGTGACCGAGCCGGTCGGGACCGGGACGCGCATGGCGATGCCGTCCAGCTTGCCCTTGAGCTGCGGGAGGACCAGCGCGGTGGCCTTGGCGGCACCCGTGGTGGTCGGGATGATGTTCTCCGCGGCGGCACGGGCGCGGCGCAGGTCCTTGTGGGGGAAGTCCAGGATGCGCTGGTCGTTCGTGTACGCGTGGACCGTCGTCATCAGGCCCTTGACGATGCCGAAGTTCTCGTCGAGGACCTTGGCCATCGGCGCCACACAGTTGGTGGTGCAGGAGGCGTTGGAGATGACGTGGTGGTTCGCCGGGTCGTACTTGTCCTGGTTGACGCCCATCACGATGGTGACGTCCTCGTCCTTGGCCGGGGCCGAGATGAGGACCTTCTTCGCGCCGCCCGCGATGTGCTTCTCGGCGTCGGCCTTCTTGGTGAAGATGCCGGTCGACTCGATCACGATGTCGACACCCAGCTCGCCCCACGGGATGTCGGCGGGGTTGCGCTCGGCGAGGACCTTGATGGTCTTGTCGCCGACGGTGATGGTGTCCTCGGTGTGCGAGACCTCGTACGGGAGGCGCCCGAGGATGGTGTCGTACTTCAGCAGGTGGGCGGTGGTCGCGGTGTCACCCAGGTCGTTGACAGCCACGATCTCGATGTCTGCACCCTGCTCCAGCAGCGCGCGGAAGTAGTTACGACCGATGCGGCCAAAGCCGTTGATGCCTACGCGGATCGTCACGAACCGATCTCCTCGTTGGTACGCCGGCCCGATGTGCCGGCGAGCTGTGTTTGGGATGTCCCCGACCACCTCCGACCCTACCTCTCCGAGGCGTCCGGGGTGACATCGAGACGTCCCATACCCGGCACGGCGGTCCGTACCCGCCAGTAGGGGTACGGACCGCCCGGTGCTCCGGGGACCGATCACCCGATTTCGCTACACCGTGTCAAGTCCCCATTGACCCGGGATTCACTCGTCCAGGGCACGCAGTGCCTCGCGGACGAGGGCCGCCCGGTCGGCCGGCGCGGCGAGGTGCTCCAGGCCGAAGCCCAGGAGCACGGTGTCGTCCGTGGTGACCGCGCCGTAGGTCTGGAACAGGGTTCCGGTACGGGTCCAGTTCTTCAGGACGGCCGGGCTGCCCGGCGGCACGGAGACCCGCCAGGCGCCCAGCGAGGTCTCGAAGCCCTCGGTCCCGGTCGCCTTGCCGCCGACGACCAGCGAGGCCTCGTCGGCGAGGACGCCGCGTCCGCCGTTGCCCGGGTCGGTGACGTAGGCGACCGACACGTCGACGGACTTCCCCGCGTAGGCGCTCAGGTCGAACTCGACCTGCCGCCAGCCCTCGGAGGCACCGGTGAGGCTGTGCCACTTCCCGGTCGCGGCGCAGCCGTCGTCGGACAGGGTCAGGTAGTGCTCCAGCCAGGGGTGCTCGCCCATGTAGTAGCCGGCCGCGCACTCCGCGGGCACGGCCGTGCGGGTGGCGCCGCCCGCCTCGGGGAGCGTGGTCCAGTCGTCGGCGCCGGTGGGGTGCGCCTCGACCAGGACGTGGTCGTATCCGCGCTCGGTGTCCCACAGGAGCCGGGTGCGCAGCGTGGGCCGGTCGGATGCGCTGACACCGGTGAGGTCGATGGTGCGGGTGAGCCGCTTGTAGGCGTCGTGGGTGTGGACGGCGGCGGCCATCCAGTCGCCCGCGTAGGGCCCGTAGGGGTTGACCGCCCCGGCGAACTTCCCGGCACCCTCGCTCGTGAACTGCGGGTAGGTGTCGGCGGGCAGCTCGTCCGAGGTCACGCTGTAGGTCCCGGCGTCGTCCAGCGGGTTGCCGGGGGCGTCGCCCAGCGGGCCGCCGGCTCCGTCGAGCCGGCCGGAGCCGGTGAAGCCGGTGGCGCCGGTGGTCGAGGTGCGGGTGTAGGCGCCGAGGTAGTACTGACTGAAGTCGTCGGACAGCGCGCCGCCGCCGAGGTCGGCCTTGCCGCCGGCCTGTTCGCCGGCCTCGATCAGCCTGCCGCCCTCGTTGAGGAAGGCACGCAGCTGGAGCTGGGTGGCCTTGCCGGGCACCTCGGCGCCGGTGTAGTGGACGACGGTGTCGAAGTGACCGAGGACGCCGAGCGCGTCGGGTGTGCCCTGCGTGGCGACGTCCCAGACGGCGACCCGGCGGCCGTTCGCCTTCAGCGCGTCCGCGTACGTCTGCGCCTGTGTGGCCTTCGCCCCCTCCTCGGCGACGACGAGGACGTCGGCGCGGGGCCGCTCGGCGATCGTGTACGTGAAGTGTTCGCTCTCGGTGCGCTCGCCGTCCTTCGTCTCGCCGGTGAACCAGACCTCGACCTCGTCACCGCGGTCGCCGCCCCGGACCTTGGCCCGGTACTCGTCGAAGTAGAGGTTGTCCTCGCCGCCGTAGGTCTCGCCGCCGCGCCAGGGCCGCAGCGCCACGCCGTGCGTGCGTCCGCCGTTGACGCGGTACCTCAGCTCCTTGTCGCGCACCGACTCGCGGGCGACGACGGAGACCTCCTGGTCGGCGTCGCGCGCGTACGAGGTGGTGAACCCGGCCGGGGTGAAGTCCGCGGCCTCCAGACCGACCGAGGAGGACGGCCGGTCGGGGTGGGCGGCGGTCTCGGCGACCGAGAGGGCGAACGGGACGTTCTTCGCGAACTCCTGCTGGATCAGTCTCTCGTCGTCGGGGAAGTTGAAGCCCGACTGGCAGTCGGCCGCGTTCCACTCGTCGTCGGGGTCCACCTCGGAGACGGTCTGGCAGGTCGACATCTCCGGGGTGAACATCGCCATGCCGTTGACGTTGGCCGCGTGGCCGTCCGCCTCGCCGTTGGTGGTGTACAGCTCCGAGGAGACCTGCGGGCGGTAGCCGGGGATGGCGGAGTTGCCGGGCGTGCCGGCGAGTGCCCTGTAGAGGACGTCGTCCGGGGTGTTCGTGGCCACCTGCCAGCCGACGCCGTAGAGGAGGAGCTCGGCGGCGGAGTGGTAGTTGATGCCGTAGGTGAAGCCGATCCGCTTCTGGAAGGCGTCCAGCGCCTGGGTCTCGGGTTCGGAGTTCGGGCCGGCGCCCCGGTAGGTCTGGCTGGTGGGGTGGGGGGACGAGCCCTCGTCGTCGTAGCCCCACTTGTAGGCGAAGTTGCGGTTGAGGTCGACGCCGTCGCCGGTGCCGATGGCGCCGTCGCCGTTGACGTCGCGCAGGTTCTTGCGCCACAGGCGGTGGCCGGGGTCCTCGAACGTGAAGTCGTAGCCGTCGGGGTTGGCCGACAGGAGGAACCACAGTTCGGTGGAGTCGACCAGCTCCCTGATCCGCCGGTCCTTCTCGTAGTGGTCCAGGTAGTGGTGCATCAGCCGCCGGGTCATCTCCGGGGTGATCCACTCGCGCGCGTGCTGGTTGGACATGTAGAGGACGGCGGGTTTGGAGCCGTCCTCCGACTTCTTCGCGTTCCTGGTGAGCTTGAGGGCCAGGATGTCCTGGCCCTTCACCGTCCTGCCGATGGAGACGACCTTCGTCAGGCCGGGGTTCTCCCGCGCGGTCCGCAGGATCTCCTCCTTGAGGCCTCCGCTGCCGCTGTACGGGCGGAACACGCCCTCCTCGGCGTCCTCGACGCGCTTCTCGGCCCGGGGGGAGAGGGTGTGCTCGGTGAGGTCGACACCCTGCCTCTCCAGCTTCCCGGCCTGCTGGTCGGTGAGGTAGACCTCGACCGTTGCCGTTCCCCTGGCGGGGACCCGCTCGCCGAGTTCGTGGGCGTCCTGACCGGCGGCCAGCAGCAGAGGCACCTGCTCCTGCGTGACGTCGGCGTGGAAGACCTTCACCGCGTCCGCGTCCGTGGTCGGGGGGTCCGCCGGTTGCGCCCGGGCGACGGGTGCGAGGCCCGCTCCCCCGATCAGGAACGCGCCGACAGCGAGGATCGATCTCGCGCTTCGTCTCATGAACCCCCCTGGTGTGGGTCCGCCACAGCAGCGAACAGATGCCAGGTTCATGGCACCTCACGATCGCGACAGGAGCGTTGGCGGGACACGCACAAGCCGGTGCGGATCACCCGAGTGGGCGTCCGCACCGGCTGCTCCACGGCGCGTGCGTGGGCGGCCGGTGCGTGCATGGGCGGCCGGCGGGGGCGGGGGCGGCCGGTGCGTGCACGGACGGCCGGCGGGGCGGGGG
>NZ_JAGMUE010001304.1:0-693 GCF_019049165.1 Streptomyces sp. AC627_RSS907 | reverse complement strand
AGGTCGGAGCCGGTGAGCGCGCCGGCCCGGTCCCAGCGGGTGGCCACCCGGCGGGCCGCGGCGGCCACCGGGCGGCGGCCCAGCGCTCCGTCGCCGTCGGCGATGTGGTCCCGGACCTTCGCCGAGGCCAGCACGAGGGAGACGGCGGCGGCCAGTCGGGCGCCCTCGCCGCGCGCGACGGGCGCGGTGCGCATGCCGCGCAGCGGGCAGGGGCCGGCGGTGCGCCGCCCGGCCGCGCGGGTGGCCTCCGGCGACTGGGCCTCCACCAGGACGGAAATAATCAGGCCGTCATAGTTGGTGGCAACTCGGGCGAACTGGCCGTGGTCGGCCCGTAGCGCCAGGCACAGCCCGCACAGATGTGCCATCCAGTCGGTGCGGAGACGATCCGACAAGCGATGCCGACATGGTCGGACAATCCCAAACAAAGCTTCCTCGTTCCCCCGTACGCCGCGTGGCGTCACTCATTTAGCCGGCGAGTCTAACTACCATGCCGTCAGGCCCCCTGCAGGGGAGGAACTCTGATTCCTGGGCATGCGTTGTGCACCAGTACCGTCACGAATCCCCTGTGCGGCGGCAATCCGCTTGGCACATCATCTACAACATGGCCGACCATAGAGGAGCGGACAGTACCCACCGCACGTGAGAGGAGGCGTCCATGGGATCGGTGCGCAAGGCGAGTGCTTGGCTTGGCCT
>NZ_JAGMUE010001303.1:0-727 GCF_019049165.1 Streptomyces sp. AC627_RSS907 | reverse complement strand
GTGGAGTTCCGGTCCTTCTCGACGAGCTGGCCGTCGGTGGGCTCGGTCACCTCGACGAGGCAGTCGCGCACCCGCTTGCTGGTCGCCTGGAGCTTCCAGTGCACCAGGGAGCCCTCGCCGTCGCCGCCCTCGCGTACCTCGTACTCGCTGAACTGCTCGGGCATGACCCGCTGGCGGGTGCCGTTGTAGTCGGCGAGCGCATCGAACACGTCCTCGGCGCCCGCCCTGATGATCCGCTCCGTGGTGGCCTCGACCTGCGCCATCGCTGTTCCTCCGGTCCTGTGCGCGTGCTGTCGTGCGTGATCGGCAAGCCAACCACCTTCCCGGCATCCGCCCAAATCGGAGGTTGACACCCTCCGAATAGCACGTATGTTCTATTAGGCAGGGCGTACGACCGAGGAGGTGCACATGCGCTGGGAGACCCTGGCGGAGGAGAAGGCGGCACCCGCGCTGTTCGGCACGGCCAGCGTGACGCGCACCTTCGACACCCCCGAGTTCCGCGGCATCACCTTCCACGAGGTGCGGGCCCGCTCGCTGGTCAACCGCGTGCCGGGCGCGTCCCGGATGCCGTTCGAGTGGACCGTCAACCCCTATCGCGGCTGCTCACACGCGTGTGTGTACTGCTTCGCGCGCAAGACGCACAGCTATCTGGACCTGGACACCGGTATCGGTTTCGACTCGCAGATCGTGGTGAAGGTCAACGCGCCCGAGGTGCTGCGTCGCGAGT
>NZ_JAGMUE010001302.1:0-545 GCF_019049165.1 Streptomyces sp. AC627_RSS907 | reverse complement strand
GGTCCGCGTACGCGGCGAGTGGCGACCGCACGGCCGACCCACCCAACGCGAGGTCGTCCGGTCCGACCAGAGCCCAGGGCGCGCCGGACTCCGACGCGTCTCCCGGCGGGGGCACCTCCAGCCAGTCCACCCACAGCACGGCGTCCCGGTCGCCGGTGCCCGCCGCCCGCACCTGCTCCTCGGTCACCGCCCGACCCACCAGCGAGTCGACCTCGGCCACCGGAACCCCGTCGCCGTCGGCCAGCGCGAGCGCGAGGCCGCCCTGCCCGTCGTCCGTCAGCCTGACCCGCAGCGCGGTCGCCCCGGACGCGTACAACCGCACACCCGTCCACGAGAAGGGCAGCCGCATCGGAGCGGCGGGGTCGACGGCCCCGTGCAGTGCGGCGTCCAACAACGCCGGGTGCAGGCCGAACCCGTCCGCCGACTGGTCATCGGGCAGCCTGACCTCGGCGAACCACGCGTCACCGTGCCGCCACAGGGCACGCAAGCCCTGGAACGCCGGCCCGTACCCGAGCCCGTTCGCCACCAGTCGCGGGTAGAACCCG
>NZ_JAGMUE010001301.1:0-653 GCF_019049165.1 Streptomyces sp. AC627_RSS907 | reverse complement strand
GTTCTCGAAGAAGGCTCGGGGCAGTGGCGCGAACGCGGCGTAACCCAGCGTCTCGGGCCAGGTCGAGAACTTCTGGGTGAGCTGGACGGTGAAGGTGGTGTCGTTCTTCACCTGGAGCCCGGACAGCGTCTTGGCGCTGACCTTGCCCGAGGTGGGGTGGACCTTGTCGTACCCCTTGATGTACTCGAAGAAGTAGGCGTTCTTCTGCTTGTTGTCGAGCAGCGCGCCGTAGTTCCAGGCGTCCACGAAGGACTTGGCGGTGACCTTCTCGCCGTTCTGGAAGGTCCACCCCTTCTTGATGGTGACGGTGTAGTTCTGCGAGTCCTTCGTCTCGATCTTCTGGGCCAGCATGTCCTGGGCCTTGCCGGTCTTCGGGTCGTACCGCTTGAGCCCGCGGAAGATCATGTCCAGGACCTTGCCGCCCTGCACCTCGTTGGTGTTCGCGGGCTCCAGCGGGTTCTGCGGGTCCCCCCACGAGGACCGCACGGTGCCCGTCCCGTCGCCGCCTCCGCCGCCGCTGTCCCCGCCTCCGCCGCCACAGCCGGCGGCCACCATCGCGGCGGCCAGCCCACAGACGGCCCACTTGGCGCGCCTGACTCCGCGCATGGAGCCTCCTCAAGGTCCCGAAGCACACTTAGGACCCGATATCACCC
>NZ_JAGMUE010001300.1:0-549 GCF_019049165.1 Streptomyces sp. AC627_RSS907 | reverse complement strand
CCCGCTGGGACGATATTCGGTCATGGACCGGCGACGACAAATGCATGAAACTCCCCCGTAGTCATGTACGTCGTGTGATCGTGCGGAGCGCGGCGAGCGCGCGCCGCTCGGGCAGTGGCGTTCGAACGGTGACTCGTGACGTGCGGTGCCCTTCCCGCTCCCATGGACCGCGTCGTTGCGGCACGGCGCCGGGTGGTGGTGGGCGGTACGAACTGGATGGGCCTGACCAGGGCCCGCGGCGGGATGGACCGGCCTTCCGGAGAGGCCAGATCGGCGTGTGTCCCGCGATGCCCTCACGCTAGGTCGGGCGCGTGGCACGGCACAACGCGGAGTCCACAAGATGCCAGCGGCGAAAGACGGTTTCGGCAGGCCACAATTGGCGGTGGCAAGTTGTTGTCTCCGGCCCCGAGATGCGGTACAAGCCGCCCCACAAAAACGGCGCAGGATGCTCCGGAAAACCGGTACAGCGTGCACCATAAAAGCGGTACAGGCTGCTCCACATCACTGGTACAGAATGCCCCGGAGGGCCGCCGCGCAACGCACGACAGC
>NZ_JAGMUE010001299.1:0-546 GCF_019049165.1 Streptomyces sp. AC627_RSS907 | reverse complement strand
GGCGTCAGGTGACGCGCAGCACGGCCTTGTCGCGGGCCGTGGAGTCGCCGCCCACGTACACCTCGATGGTGCCGGGTTCGACGACGAAGCGGCCCGCGCTGTCGTTGGTCCAGAAGCCCAGGTCGTCGGCGCCGAGCGAGAAGCGCACCGTGCGGCTCTGGCCCGGGTCGAGGCTGACGCGGTGGAAGCCGCGCAGTCGGCGCACGGGTTGCGTGATGCTCGCGACCGGGTCGTGCACGTAGAGCTGCACCACCTCGTCGCCCGCCCGGTCGCCGGTGTTACGGACGGTGGTGGTGACCTCGACAGTGTCGCCCGCGCGCAGCGCGTCCGCGCCGATCCGGTCCGCGCCGAGCCGGGGTGGGGTGATCTCGAAGGTGGTGTAGCTCAGGCCGTGCCCGAACGGGAACTGCGGCCCGGGCGGCAGGTCGAGGTACTTCGAGGTGTACTTCTCGTCCGCCCTGTAGGGGCGTCCGGTGTTCTCGTGGTTGTAGTGGATGGGGATCTGTCCGACGGCCCGGGGGAAGGACGCGGGGAGCTTGCCCCCGG
>NZ_JAGMUE010001298.1:0-546 GCF_019049165.1 Streptomyces sp. AC627_RSS907 | reverse complement strand
CCCGCGGCATCCTCAGCGCCTTCGACGAGGTAGTTCTCGAAGACCGCGAGGGTGTCGAAGAGCGGGCCGACGCCGCCGATGCGTTGGATGTCGCCGAGGCCCAGGTGGTGGTGGGGCAGCAGGGCGGCCTGTTCCGCCTGGAGGCGGCCGATGAGGGCGGCGAGCGTCTCCTCGTACCGCAGTCGGACGCGGATCGGGACGGTGTTGATGAACAGGCCGACCATCGACTCCACGCCCGGCAGTTCGGCGGGGCGGCCGGAGACGGTGGAGCCGAAGACCACGTCCTGGCGGCCGGTGAGACCGGCGAGTACCAGGGCCCACAGCGCCTGCACGACGGTGGGCACGGTGACGTCCAGCCGGCGCGCGGTGGCGGTCAGCACGGCGGCCAGGTCCGGGTCCAGCTCGACGGCGACGCTGCCCGGCTCCGCCGGGGGTTGCTCCGCGGCGCCCGGGGCGATCAGCGTCGGGCCCTCGAGCCCGGCCAGGCCGGCGCGCCAGGCGCGCTCGTCCGCCTCCGCGTCCCGGGCCGCGGCCCAGGCGAGGTAG
>NZ_JAGMUE010001297.1:0-596 GCF_019049165.1 Streptomyces sp. AC627_RSS907 | reverse complement strand
ACCCTGGGCGACCCGATCGAGGCACAGGCGCTGCTCGCCACGTACGGGCAGCAGCGGTCGGGCGACGAGCCGCTGTGGCTGAGTTCGCTCAAGTCCAACATCGGGCACACCCAGGCAGCGGCCGGCATCGCCGGCGTCATCAAGACGGTCCTCGCCCTGCGCGAGGGCGTGCTGCCCAGGACGCTGCACGCGGACGAGCCCAGCCCCGAGGTGGACTGGGACGCGGGCGCCGTACGCCTGCTCGACCAGGCCCGCCCGTGGCCGCGCACCGGCGCCCCGCGCCGGGCCGCCGTCTCCGCCTTCGGTATCAGCGGCACCAACGCGCACCTGATCCTCGAAGAGGCGGCACCCGAGACCGCCCCCGTACGGCGGGAAGCCGAGGCGCCGACCGGTACGGAGCCGGCCGCCACCCCGGAGTCGGCCGGGCGGGAGCTGGGCGGGCTCGTCCCGTGGGTGCTCTCGGCGCGTAGCCCGCGGGCGTTGTGCGGCCAGGCGGAGCGGCTGCGCGACTTCGCCGCGGCCCACCCCGACCTCGCGGACGCCGACATCGCCGCGTCCCTGGTGCGCGGTCGCGCCACCTTCGACCACCGCGCGGT
>NZ_JAGMUE010001296.1:0-589 GCF_019049165.1 Streptomyces sp. AC627_RSS907 | reverse complement strand
TCGTCGACGCGGGGCCGGACCCCGGCGCGGTGGACCGCTGCCTACGGGACCTGGGCATCGTGCGGATTCCGCTCATCGTGCTGACCCACTTCCACGCGGATCACGTGGCGGGTCTGCCAGGCGTGTTGCGTGGCCGGGCCGTAGGCGCTGTGGAGACCACGAGTCTGCGGGAGCCGCCGGGGCAGGCCGCGTTCGTCCGCAGGGCGGTGTCGGCGGCCGGCGTGCGGCACCTCGAAGCGGCACCGGGCGAGCGCCGTCGCACCAGCGGCCTCTCCTGGCAGGTGCTGTGGCCCCCGCGCGTGGCACCCGGGCCCGTGGTGTCCGGACCCGTGACGTCCGGGCCCGTGGCGCCGACGGGCGACCCCTCGGGCGCCCCCTACACCGCGAGCCCGGGAGGCACCCCGGCCCTTTCCGACAGCGCCGGCACGGTGGACACGAGTGCCGTCACCGGAGCGAACGACGCCAGCGTCACCCTGCTCGTGCGCACGGCTGGGCTGACCCTGCTGCTCCTCGGCGACCTGGAACCGACGGCGCAGCGCGCACTGTTGGCAGCCCACCCAACCCTCGGCCCGGTCGACGTGCTGAAGGT
>NZ_JAGMUE010001295.1:0-571 GCF_019049165.1 Streptomyces sp. AC627_RSS907 | reverse complement strand
GTCCGGGAGCTGCGCGACTCACCCGAACTCGCCGCCCGGGCCATGGCCGCGCTGGCCATGGCGAGTTCGGGTGAGCAACCGTACGGCGCCTACCAGCAGTGGATCGCCCGCGCCGAGGGGCTCCTCACGGACCAGTCGGACCCGGCCCTGCGGCTGGCCGTACGAGGCAACCACGTCGTCCTGCGCATGATGGCGGGCGATCCCACGGTCTGGGCCGAGGCTGAGGAGATGATGGGCACCGGGCGGACCCCCGAAGAGTGCCTACAGCTCGCCCGGCTGTCCGGCAACCTGGCCGAGGCCACCACCTGGCTCGGCCACTACGCGGCGGCGCAGCGGTTCCGGCGCGCGGGAGAGCGGCTCGCCGCCGAGTGCGGCTCACCCTGGCTCCAGGGGATCATCGACGGCACCTCGCTGCGGCTGGAATGGGGCCTGGGCAACTGGTATGACCTGGCCACGCGTGCGCGCCAGGTGCTCGACATGGTGCAGGGCGTGTCCGGCACCGCGGCCGACGCGTACCTGGTCCTCGGGCTGCTCGCCATCGCGCGCGGTGAGTGGGACGAGGCCACCGACG
>NZ_JAGMUE010000132.1:0-677 GCF_019049165.1 Streptomyces sp. AC627_RSS907 | reverse complement strand
ACGCGTTCACGGCCAAGGAGTACACCTGCTACTACGCGCGGGTGCTCGACTCGGACCTGCCGCTGGCCATAGACGTCGTGTGCGACATGCTGACCAGCTCGCTGATCGAACCGGGGGACGTGGACGCCGAGCGCGGCGTCATCCTCGAGGAGATCGCGATGACCGAGGACGACCCGGGCGACTGCGTGCACGACCTGTTCGCGCAGACGATGTTCGGTGACACCCCGCTGGGCCGCCCCGTCCTCGGCACCGTGGACACCGTCAACGCGCTGACGGCCGACCGCATCCGCCGCTTCTACCGCAAGCACTACGACCCCACCCACCTGGTCGTCGCCGCCGCGGGCAACGTGGACCACGCCCGCGTCGTACGGCAGGTCCGGGCGGCCTTCGACCGGGCCGGGGCGCTGGAGCGGGAGGACGTGACGCCGGTGGCGCCGCGCGGCGGCAGCCGGGCGATCCGCACCGCCGGCCGCGTGGACCTGATCGGCCGCAAGACCGAGCAGGCGCACATCGTGCTCGGCATGCCCGGCATCGCCCGCACCGACGACCGCCGCTGGGCGCTCGGCGTGCTCAACACGGCGCTCGGCGGCGGCATGAGCTCGCGCCTGTTCCAGGAGGTGCGGGAGAAGCGCGGCCTGGCGTACAGCGTGTACTCGTACACCTCCGGCTTCGCCGAC
>NZ_JAGMUE010001294.1:0-634 GCF_019049165.1 Streptomyces sp. AC627_RSS907 | reverse complement strand
CCGCGACACGCTGCTGACCACCGTGTGCCTGGCCCAGCGCAAGCCGGTGCTCGTCTCGCGGATGACCGACCGCGACTTCTCGCGGGTCGCCTCCACCGACAGCGCCGCGGACAAGATGCGCCGCGGCAACGTGCACAGCTACATGGCGGTCCCGCTGATCGCCCGCGGCCTCCTGCTCGGCAGCGCCGACTTCGTGCGCGCCGGCAGCAGCCCGCCGTTCACCGCCACCGACCTGGCCCTGGCCGAACAGCTCGCCTCCAAGGCGGCGGTGTTCATCGACAACGCCCGGCTCTACGGGCGCGAGCGCGAGCACGTGATCTCCCTCCAGCGCAGCCTGCTGCCCCGGGCCGCACCGCACACCCCGGGCCTGGCCGTGCACACCAGCTACGCGCCGGCGGCGGACGCCCGCGGCGTGGGCGGCGACTGGTACGACCTGATGGCGCTCCCCGGCGGGCGGACCGCGCTCGTGGTGGGCGACGTCATGGGGCACGGCGTGTCCGCGGCGGCCACCATGGGGCGGCTGCGCACCGTCGCCCGCACGCTGATGATGCTCGACACCGCCCCCGACCGCGTCCTGGCCCGCCTCGACCTGGCCACCCGCGACCTGGAGGACGACCAGGTCGCCACCTGTAGG
>NZ_JAGMUE010001293.1:0-806 GCF_019049165.1 Streptomyces sp. AC627_RSS907 | reverse complement strand
ACTCGGTCCGGTCGTGGCGCAGCCGCATGACGCCGACTGCGGCACCGCGGGTGTGGCGTAGCGCCCGGTGGACGGCGAAGAGCATGTCGTGGAGCGCGCGGTCGGGTGCGCGGTGAAACACGCGCAGGGCGGCCTGTGCCGCCTCCGATGCCTCGGGGCCGTGTCCGAGGCCGTCCACGACGAGGGCCGTACGACAACCCTCGGTGTCCGCCGAGGCGCACGCGTCGCCGCAGGGCTGTTCGCCGTCGATGGATAGACAGATGGAACCGATCTCCTGATGTGCCCTCGGCCGGTGGTCGGCATCGGTGAGCCGGGCACACGCAAGGGTCGCGGTGCCTGGCTCGGTGCGGATGGTGAAGTCCGTGGCGATGCGCCGCACGGCGCCCAGGCCGGCGCCGAGGGTCGCGGTGGTGCTGTATCCGTCGGTGAGGGCGCGGGGAAGGTCGTCGATGCCGGGCCCGCGATCGGCGGCGAGAATCTCCATTCCGCCTCCGAGGAGGAGCGGCTGCACGTAGACCGAGCCGCCGGTGGCGTGCTTGGCGAGGTTCCCGGCGAGTTCCGACGCCAGCACGGCGGCCTGGTCGGGGAGGGAACCGCTCAGACCGCACGACTCGGCGACCGCGCGGGCGGCTTCCGCGGCGAGCTGGACGGCGCTGTGGTGGTCGACACGGACCTGGACGGTCGGCCTGGCGGGTGCCGGTGTCACGGTGTCGTCCATCGGGTGGCCGTGACAGTGGTGCCCCGGCCCGGCGCCGAGTCGATACCGAAATCGTCCATCAGCTGTCGTGCCCCGCCCAGCCCATGGC
>NZ_JAGMUE010001292.1:0-616 GCF_019049165.1 Streptomyces sp. AC627_RSS907 | reverse complement strand
GTCGACCATGCGGCAGGTGCGCAGGTTGTCGAAGACGAGGGTGTGGAGCCGCGGGTAGACGGCGCAGGCGACCAGCGCGTGCGCCCCGGTGCGCGGGAGGCCGTCGAGCGCGGACTCCAGCGAGGGGTGCAGGATGACCGTGCCGCTGTCCGCGAGGCCGCGGCGATCTATCCACTGCCGGGCGGCGGCCTCCAGGTTGGTGCCGGCCGGGCCGAGCGTGTGCAGCGTGCGGATCGTGTCGAGCGGGGACGGGGCTGCGGGCGCTGCGCCTTCCGGCATGTCTCCCCCAGTGCTCCGCACGCGCGCGGGGCACGAGGTGCGGGCTCGGTGGTGTGGACAGGCATGTGCGAGGACAGCGCGTCGCGTGGGGCCGCCGACACGCTGACCCGGTACAGAAGCGGAATCACGCTACCGCCGCGCCCCCGGGGTGTCGAGAACCACCAACGGGTCCACGCCACCTGCCCAACGCGCCGGTCGTCGGCGCGAGATGGGCAGGTGGCGTGGGGTGCGAGCGGGTCAGCGGGCGCGCTGGGCCAGCCGCATCAGGTGGTCGGCCAGGGCCTGGCCGCCCTGCGGGTCACGGCTGATCAGCAGCAGCGTGTCGTCTCCCGCGCTG
>NZ_JAGMUE010001291.1:0-629 GCF_019049165.1 Streptomyces sp. AC627_RSS907 | reverse complement strand
ACGTACGGCTGGGTGCGGGTCAGCGAGCGCGCCATCGCCTCCTTGTCCTTCAGCACGGTGGAGATCTGCGCCGGGTCCACCGCGTTGTTCCAGGTCATGGCCCGCTTGTCGGCACCCTGGTCGGCGAGGAGGCGGCGCGTGGAGTCCATCCACTGGTGGCCGAAGGACACCTCGAAGCGGTCCACGTACTGGTGCCGGATCGGGTCGGTCTTCGGGTCCCAGTGCTCGTTGCGTACGAACGTGATGCCCTTGCCCGGCTTGAAGTCGGCGACCTTGTACGGGCCCGAGGCGACCGGCGCCTTGTTGTACCCCTCCTTCTTGTCCTTGCCCGGCGGCACCGCGCCGATGTTCGGCATGGCCACCGCGAACGGCACCTCGGCGCGCGGCTGGTCGAAGTGGAAGACGATGGTCTTGTCGTCCGGCGTGTCGAGCACCGACGCCGGCAGGTGGTCCCCGCCGTACGGGCCGTCCGGCAACGCCTCGCGGAAGGTCTGCCCCTCGCCCGAGAGCCACTGCTGGAGGTAGAGGGGCCCGTTGGTCTGGTACTTCGCGTACAGCCGCTCGATGGAGTGCCGCACGTCCCGCGAGGTGATGGGCGTGCCGTCCTCGAACTTCAGCCCGTCCTTGAG
>NZ_JAGMUE010001290.1:0-652 GCF_019049165.1 Streptomyces sp. AC627_RSS907 | reverse complement strand
GTGCTGCTCATCGGGCCGGCCGGCGCGGGCAAGACCACCGTGGCCCGGCTGTGGGCGGACAGCCGGCGGGTGCCCACCGCGCACATCAGCCTCGACGACGTGCGCGAGTGGGTCAGGTCCGGCTTCGCCAACCCGCAGTCCGGTTGGAACGAGAACTCCGAGGCGCAGTACCGGCTCGCCCGCCGCACCTGCGGCTTCGCGGCCCGCAACTTCCTGGCCAACGGCATCTCCTGCATCCTGGACGACGCCGTCTTCCCCGACCGCCCGGTCGTGGGCCTCGGCGGCTGGAAGCGGCACGTCGGCCCCGGGCTGCTGCCCGTGGTGCTCCTGCCGGGCCTCGAGGTCGTCCTGGAGCGCAACGCGGCGCGCTCGGGCAACCGCAGGCTCAGCGACGAGGAGGTCGCCCGCATCCACGGCCGGATGGCCGGCTGGTACGGGTCGGGGCTGCCGATCATCGACAACTCGCAGTACGACGTGGCGCAGACCGCCCAGATGCTGGACGAGGCCGTCGCGCGCAGCATCGCGAGCCCGCCCACCTGGTAGCCACCAGGGCCCGGCCGCCGGAACCTTTCCGCTGGTCGGGCCCGGGGCCGGCCATGGCGAACTCCCCCCTCGCGAGGCGTCCCGGGCCGCCGCCCCCGGGGCCCGGGCG
>NZ_JAGMUE010001289.1:0-663 GCF_019049165.1 Streptomyces sp. AC627_RSS907 | reverse complement strand
GCCGTGGCCCGTCGGCGAGCAGTACGACCCGCGACTGCTCGCCGAGGGGGACCGTCGCAACGTCGTGGACGGATACCGCTACTGGACACACGACGCGATCGTCGCCGACCTGGACACGCGGCGGCACGACTTCCACGTCGCCGTGGAGAACTGGAGCCACGACTTCAACATCGGCTCCGTGGTGCGCACGGCCAACGCCTTCCTGGCCAAGGAGATCCACATCGTCGGCAATCGCCGCTGGAACCGGCGTGGGGCGATGGTGACCGATCGCTACCAGCACATACGGCACCACCCGGACACCGCCGACCTGACGGCATGGGCCGCGCGAGAGGAACTGCCGATCATCGGGATCGACAACCTGCCCGGCGCTGTGGCGCTGGAGCGCGTCGAGTTGCCGCGCCGCTGCGTGCTGCTGTTCGGGCAGGAGGGCCCCGGGCTCACCCGGGAGGCGCGGGAGCAGGCGAGCATGGTGTGTTCGATCGCGCAGTTCGGCTCCACGCGTTCCATCAACGCGGGCGCGGCGGCGGCCATCGCCATGCACTCGTGGGTACGGGTGCACGCCACGATCACGGACTGACCGTACGGGCCGGCCCGTGGCGGTAGGCGAGCGCCCTCCCGCGCCCCTGCCTCGCGCCGGGCGCCCACCCCGAGGATCCCCTCGGC
>NZ_JAGMUE010001288.1:0-555 GCF_019049165.1 Streptomyces sp. AC627_RSS907 | reverse complement strand
GTCCCGTACGTGCCGGAGTCCTTCCAGAAGCACGTCGGCGAGCGCGTCTTCCACGCCAGCGAGTTCCTGCCCCGGATGACCGCGCTGCGCGAGAACCTGGGCCGGGCGCCGCGCTTCGCGATCATCGGTGCCGGCCAGACCGCGGGCGAGATCATCCTGTACCTGGCGAACGCGCACCCCGACGCGCAGATCCACTCGCTGGTGCGGCACGGCGGCTTCAAGATGTACGAACTCGGCCACTTCAGCAACGAGGCGTACTTCCCCGCCGAGACGGACTACTTCTACGGCCTGGAGGGCGACGCCCGGGAGCGGGCGCTCGCGCACGCCCGCGCCACCAACTACTCGGCCGTGGACCCCGACGTGTCCACCGCCCTCTACCAGGCGGCCTACCAGGACCGGTTGTCCGGCACCAACCGGCTGCACATGCACCGCCGCGTCGAGGTCACCGACCTCGCGGTCTCCGAGAGCGGGGTGCGGCTGACGACCTCCGAGGTGTACACGGAGGAGGCGGGCGCCATCGAGGCCGACGCGGTGATCCTGTGCACCGGGTACACG
>NZ_JAGMUE010001287.1:0-665 GCF_019049165.1 Streptomyces sp. AC627_RSS907 | reverse complement strand
GACGTAGCTCGTGCCGTGCGTGGACAGCTCGGGGTCGGTCAGCGCGGCCAGGTCCCAGCCACGGTCGGTGGGCAGCGGGGACAGCGCGTCGGCGCCGTCCACGACGAGTTGCCACAGGTCCTCGGGCGTTGCCACGCCGCCGGGGAAGCGGCAGGCCATGCCGACGATGGCGATCGGCTCGCGCTGGGCGGCGAGGAGTTCCTCGTTGTGCTGGCGCAGCCGTTCGGCCTCGGTGACCGAGGCCCGGAGCGCTTCGACGATGGTTTCCGTTGAGGTGGCGGATCGTTGGGTGGTCATGTACGCACTCAGCTCCGGGGTCGCTTCAGGATTCGTTCTTGCGCAGCGCCATCTGGACGAGGTCGCCGACGTCCATGGCCGCGATGGACGCGGCGTCGGCCTTCTCGTCGCCATCGGCGGAGCCGTGGTCGAGGCCGGTGATGCGCAGCAGGGTGTCCATGACGCCCGCGTCGCGGAGCGTGGACAGGGGCAGGGCGGCCAGCGCCTGGCGGAACGCGACCTCCTGCGGGTCGCCCTCGGCGCCCGCGCCGGGCGCGGTCTCGTCGCCGGTGGCGAGTTCGTCCGCCAGGTGGGTGGCGAGCGCGAGCGGCGTGGGGTGGTCGAAGACCACGGCCGCGGCCAGCTTGAGGCCGGTGGCGGCGCCGAGC
>NZ_JAGMUE010001286.1:0-656 GCF_019049165.1 Streptomyces sp. AC627_RSS907 | reverse complement strand
CCCGGTAGAGGGCGAACCGGCTGCACCCGGCCGCCGTGGCCAGCCGCTGCGCCGACACGGGGGCGAGCGGCGCCTCGTCCAGCGCGGCGCGGGCCCGGCGGGCGGCCCGGCGCTGCCCGCCGCCCGCGAGGGTGCGCACGCGCGGCGCGCGGGTCGCCCCTCGCCCGGCCATCGCGAGGACGGCCGAGGTCAGCGTCTCGTCCCGGGCCAGCGCGTCGGCCGGGCCCAGCAGGGCGACGTGCAGCCTGGTCAGGGCGCGGGCCAGCCCCGGGTCGGTCAGCACGGGGTGGGCGAACAGCGGCATGGCGGGCGACCGGCCGCCGGTGGTGTCGGCGGCGTCGGCGAGGACGCCGCCGACCACCGAGGGGCCGAGGTGCACGATGCGGTAGTGGTAGCCCAACTCGACGGCCGCGCGCCCGTCGTGCACCTCGTCGGGGTTGAACGCCATCACCATCCCGGCGGCACTGGTGTGGTCCGCGCCCCGACAGCGGAAGCGCTGGGCGCCCTCGTCGGTGATGCCGAAGGAGTACGTGTCGTGGCTGTGCGGCGCGTACACGTGGTCGTGGAAGTGCGCGTGCATGGCCTCCACCGGCCGCGTCGCGTCCCGCCAGTACCGCGCCCGGTTCCCGCCGCCCGCCACCCCACCCGTGGACCTG
>NZ_JAGMUE010001285.1:0-546 GCF_019049165.1 Streptomyces sp. AC627_RSS907 | reverse complement strand
AGACCGACGTCACCTCTCCGCCCCGGGGTTCGCCGACGGTGTCGACCGCCCCGGCGGGGATCTGTCGCGCGTCAGCGCGCGTTCAGGTCGTCGTAGTACGGCGGGTGGGCGCGCGGCTGGCCCGGATACGGCTCACTCGCGTGCGGCTGACCCGGGTAGGGCTGCCCGGCGTACGACTGGCCCGGGTACTGCTGGTCGGCGTACGGCTGGTCAGCGTGCGGCTGGCCCGCGTACGACGCACCCGCGTACGGCGCGGCGTGCTGGGCGCCCCGGTCGCCGCGGCCCGGGCGGATCGGCCACCAGGTGGAGCGGCCGAGCAGCGCGGCCAGCGCCGGCACGAGCACGATCGACAGCACGAACGCCGAGAGCATGATGCCGAGCGCGGTGGCGAAGCCGATCTGCTGCGTGGAGGGCACCGCGTTGACGGCGAGGCTGCCGAAGGACGCGGCGAGGACGACGCCCGCGGTGGCGATGGCGGGCGCGGTGTGCCGCACGGCGCGGGCCACGGCGGCGCGGGCCGGGCCCGGACGGTCCATCTCCTCCCGG
>NZ_JAGMUE010000131.1:0-740 GCF_019049165.1 Streptomyces sp. AC627_RSS907 | reverse complement strand
CCTTGCCCTCGAAGGAGGAGTAGACGCTGGCCAGCGTCAGAGGCATGACGACGGCGCCACCCACACCCTGGACCACGCGTCCCACGTGCAGGGTGGTGATGTGCTCGGCGCCGAGCAGGGTGATCTCGCCCGCCGCGGCGCACAGCACCGAGCCGGCGAGGAAGACGACCACGCCGATGACGTAGATCACCCGCTGCCCGTACAGGTCACCCAGCCGGCCCGCGGTGACGATGAGGACGGCCAGCGCCAGCATGTACGCGTTGGCCACCCACTCCAGGTCGTCGAAGGAGGCGTCCAGGTCGTCGCCGATGGTCGGCATGGCCACGGTGACGACGGTGACGTCGAGCAGCGCGATGAACAGGCCCAGCAGCGCGGCCAGCAGGGTCAGACCGGGCTTGTTGCGCGGTGGCAACGCCCGTAGGTGCAAGGTGTTTCCCGACATGAGGTGTCCTCGTGCCCTTCGTCTCGGTGTCAGCCCGCCCGTTGGCGGTCCACGAACGCGATGATCAGATCGGCCACTTCCTGCGCCTGTTCCACGTGGCAGAAGTGGCTGAAGCGGGGGTCCATGCACAGCTCGGCGCTGGGCATGTCCGCCTGGAGCGCATCGGCACGATCGCCCAGCATCCCCGGGTCGTTGGGGCTGCCGATCACCAGCGTGGGAACCGATACGTGGGAAAGCGCGAGCGAGGACGCCGCGCTGTACTGGTCGAAGAGGGCCAGGAACGCCTGGGGGCCCATCT
>NZ_JAGMUE010001284.1:0-656 GCF_019049165.1 Streptomyces sp. AC627_RSS907 | reverse complement strand
CGTCCCACCCGTGAGGAAGGTCCGGCCATGAACGCCCTGCTCCCCCGGCCCCGCGCCACCCTCGCGCCCGGAGCCGTGCACGTGCCCGACTGGCTCTCGGTGGCCGAGCAGCGCGCGCTGGTGGACGCCTGCCGGCGGTGGGCGGTGGGCCCCGTGCCGATGCGGCACACCCGACTGCCGAGGGGCGGAGCCATGTCGGTTCAGACGGTTTGTCTGGGTTGGCACTGGCGACCGTACGCGTACACACGCACCGCCGACGACGTCAACGGCCAGCGGGTGGCGGCGCTTCCGGCGTGGCTGGTGGAGTGGGGGCGGCGCGCGGTGGCCGACGCGTACGAGGACCCGTCGGCCGCGGCCGACTACACCCCGGACACGGCGCTGATCAACTTCTACGACGCGGCGGCCAGGATGGGCATGCACCAGGACAAGGACGAGCGCTCCAGCGCGCCCGTCGTCTCGCTCAGCATCGGCGACGCCTGCGTCTTCCGGTTCGGCAACACCGAGACCCGTACCCGGCCGTACACCGATGTGGAGCTGTGCTCGGGGGACCTGTTCGTCTTCGGCGGGCCCTCGCGCTTCGCGTACCACGGCGTGCCCAGGGTCCGGCCCGGCACGGCCGACCCGGCCACCGGTCTGAGCGGCGGGCGGCTCAACAT
>NZ_JAGMUE010001283.1:0-567 GCF_019049165.1 Streptomyces sp. AC627_RSS907 | reverse complement strand
CCAACAGGTCGAGCACCTCGGTGGTGGTGCCGGACCGGCTCAGCGCGACGACGCGGTCATAGCGGCGGTTGGGCGGGAACTCGGAGGCGGCGAACGCGTCCGTCTCGCCCTGGCCCGAGCCCTCCCGCAGCGCGGCGTACGCCTGGGCCATGAAGTACGAGGTGCCGCAGCCCACGACGGCCACCCGCGCCCCGCGTTCGGGGAACGCGTCCCGCTGCGCCTCGGCCAGCTCGGCCGCGCGGCTCCAGCACGCGGGCTGGCTGGTCAGTTCCTTCTCGACATGCGTCACGGCTACTCCGAAGCGAGAGGGGATGTTTATTGATGCAGTCTAGGTGACAGTTTCAAGCACGTTCAAGCATTCGTCATCCACTTCCGGACTCTTTCCGAGCCTCTCGTGCGCCGCCCGCGCCGCCCGCGCCGCACGGAACGGCGCACCGCCCTCGGCCCGCCGTCGACCCGAGCACCGGCCCGCCGACCGCGCCAGCCACCGCGCCAGCCGGCGCGCGCCCGCGCGCACCGCTCACGCCACCGAGGCACCACACCGACCCTACGCAGCCACCCTCACCC
>NZ_JAGMUE010001282.1:0-710 GCF_019049165.1 Streptomyces sp. AC627_RSS907 | reverse complement strand
GTCCGAGACGGTGTGGCGCCAGGCCGACCGTTACAACGTTCCGCGCATCTGCTTCGTGAACAAGCTGGACCGCGTCGGTGCCGAGTTCCACCGCTGCGTCGACATGATCGTCGACCGCCTCGGTGCGACCCCGCTCGTCATGCAGCTCCCGATCGGCGCCGAGGCCGACTTCAAGGGCGTGGTCGACCTCGTCCGGATGAAGGCCCTGGTGTGGTCCGCCGAGGCGGCCAAGGGCGAGATGTACGACGTCCTGGACATCCCGGACACGCACGTCGAGGCCGCCGCCGAGTGGCGCGACAAGCTCCTGGAGACCGCCGCCGAGGGCGACGAAGAGCTGATGGAGCTGTACCTGGAGGGCCAGGAGCCCACCGAGGAGCAGCTCAAGGCCGGCATCCGCCGCGCCACCATCGCCGGTAACCTCACCCCGGTCTTCTGTGGCACCGCGTTCAAGAACAAGGGCGTCCAGCCCCTGCTCGACGCGGTGGTCGCCTACCTCCCGTCCCCCGTGGACGTCGAGGGCGTGACCGGCCACAAGGTCGACGACGAGGACACCGAGATCTTCCGCAAGGCCTCGGACGACGAGCCGCTCGCCGCGCTTGCCTTCAAGATCATGAGCGACCCGCACCTCGGCAAGCTCACCTTCGTCCGGATCTACTCCGGCCGCATGGAGGCCGGCACCCAGGTGCTGAACTCCGTGAAGGGTAAGAAGG
>NZ_JAGMUE010001281.1:0-619 GCF_019049165.1 Streptomyces sp. AC627_RSS907 | reverse complement strand
GGTCTGGATCGTCGTGCTGTCCAACGGCAACCAGATGATCAACGACTGGGCGATGGTGGGCGAGTGGCCGCCGTCCGACTCCGGTTTCACGCCGGTCCAGGGCGTCGCCGAGGGCGAGTGGTACCGCCTGCTGACGGCCACGTTCCTGCACGAGGAGGCGTTCCACATCGCCTTCAACATGCTCTCGCTCTGGTGGCTCGGCGCCCCGCTGGAGGCGGCGCTCGGCCGGGTCCGTTTCCTGGCGCTCTACCTGCTGTCCGCGCTCGGCGGCAGCGCGCTCAGCTACCTGCTGGCCGACGCCTCGCAGGCGTCGCTCGGCGCCTCCGGCGCGATCTTCGGCCTGCTCGGCGCCACGGCCGTGCTGATGCGCCGGCTCAACTACGACATGCGCCCGGTCGCCATCCTGCTGGCGCTGAACCTGGTCTTCACCTTCGCCTGGAACGACATCGCCTGGCAGGCGCACATCGGCGGCCTGATCGTGGGCACCGCGGTGGCCTACGGCATGGTCCACGCCCCGCGCGAGCGCCGCGACCTGGTGCAGGCCGGGACCTGTGTGGCGGTGTTCCTGGTCATCCTGGGCACGGTGCTGCTGCGCACCGCGCAGCTCACGGGCTGAGCC
>NZ_JAGMUE010001280.1:0-677 GCF_019049165.1 Streptomyces sp. AC627_RSS907 | reverse complement strand
CCGCTCGGTGGGACATCGGTCGAGGTAGAAGCCGTCCACCTGGTACCACTCCAGGAAGCGGTGCGCGTCCGAGAGCAGTTCACCGAACGGGCGGGTGCCGAACCGCACGTCGAGGTGGCCGAGCACCCGGCCGCGCGCCTCGTGCAGCCGGGCCGCCGCCGCCAGGCAGTGCGGATCGGGGCGGGCGCCGGGGCCGCGCGCCACGTTGAGCACCGCCCAGTGCAACGGGGTGTACGGGCGCGCCAGTTCGGCCCACTCGGCCGGCGCCACCAGCGGGTGCGCGCAGCCGGGCACCCCGAAGCCGAGCCGGCCCGCCACCGCACCCGTGCGCCGGGTGCCGGTGGAGGTCACATACGGCATGCCGCCTCCATCCAGATGTCGGCCAGGGATTCCTCCAGGCCGATCCGCGTCCGCCAGCCCAGCCGGTCGCGCGCGGTGCGCACGTCCGCCTGCTGCCAACTGCCGCAACCGTCCGGGTACACGTGCCCGACCGGCCCCGTCGGGTGGTCGGGCCCGTGCTCGCCCCGGCCGTGCCCGGGGCCGTGGCCGGACCCGCCCGCCGGGCCGTGGCCGGCGCCGAGCGGCAGCCCGTGTCCGCCGGCGTGCGCCAGGCCGGGGGGCTGGGCGGGGTGCGGCACGGAGCGCAGCGGGTGCGATCCGCCCTCCATGTCGTGCAG
>NZ_JAGMUE010001279.1:0-571 GCF_019049165.1 Streptomyces sp. AC627_RSS907 | reverse complement strand
GTTGCACGCCGCGTACGCGGGGGCCGCGCCGAAGGGGCGCACGCTCGCCGCGCCGGAGACCAGCACCACCGAGCCGTCGCGGGCCAGCTTGGGCGCGGCGTGCTTGACCGCGTAGTACTGCCCCCAGAACTTCGAGGTGAAGGGCGACTCGGCCGCCTCGTCGTCCAGTTCCAGCATGGGACCCGTCTGATAGGAGGCGGCCGGCGTGAACAGGTGGTCCACGCGCTCCAGCGGGGCGAAGAAGGCCGCCAGCGACGCCTGGTCGGTGGTGTCCACCGTGCGCCAACTCGCCCGCTCCCCCAGTGCCTGGGCGGCGGCGGCCAGCCGGTCGGCCGTGCGCCCGCCGAGCACCACCCGGGCCCCGTGCGCCACCGAGCGGCGCGCCACGGCGTATCCCATGCCGGAGCCGCCGCCGAGGATGACGACGGTGCGGTCGGCGAGCGGCGAGTTCGGGACGGAGGCCGGGGCGGGGGCTGTCGTCGTGTCCGAGTTGTCCGAGGTGGACATCAGGTCCTGCCTTTCGATGGTGGTGCGTGGGGCGGGGTACGGCCCCGCGCGGGGCGCCACCCAC
>NZ_JAGMUE010001278.1:0-545 GCF_019049165.1 Streptomyces sp. AC627_RSS907 | reverse complement strand
CGCCATCCACCGCTCCGACGCCGACCCGGCGGTGACCCGCCTCCTCGAACTGATCACCGCGCTGCGCCCGCAGAGCCCCTGATCCCGGGAGTGGCGGATGGCCCGTGGAGCGGCGCGTCAACGGCTACGCGGGGGTCGGCCGTCAGAGCTGAGTCGGCATCCGTCCGCCGAGTCGTCCCGTCAGATGACCTTCTTCTCCTCGGTGACCATCACGGCCACCGATTCCCTGTCGATGAAGCGTGCCTCGTCGGGGTTGACCAGCGTCCGGTAGTTCTCGGAGGCGAAGAAGGCGTCGTGGTCCTCCCAACTCTCGAACCAGATCTCCGTCAGGCCGTCGTAGGCCCGGGGCGGGTAGTTCTCGGCGGGGACCGGGTGGGACACGGCGTATTTACGCACGTAGCGCTCCGCCTCCGGAATGGAGGTGAACAGCGGCGCGTGCTGGTCCCGGTGGTGCTCGACGAAACGCTCGTACGACATTCCCTCGATGCGGTTGATCATGAAGATGAGCTTCAGCATGGCGTCAACCTAAAAGCTCACACCGGCGT
>NZ_JAGMUE010001277.1:0-626 GCF_019049165.1 Streptomyces sp. AC627_RSS907 | reverse complement strand
CGGCGCCATCGGTTGAGTACGACAAGGAGGGGGCCCTGCCTCTGAGGAGTTGGTGGATGTAGCGGTGCATGGCATAGCCGGATCGCATCACGATCAGCGGTTGCGCCAGCAGGTCGGTGACGGTGACCGCGGTGAGCGCCGCCAGCGGGCTGTCCGGGCGAACGCAGACGACCGGGCGTCCGCGCAGCAGTTCGGTGGTGTGCAGGCTGGGTGGCGGGGCGTCGTCTCCCAGGTAGCTGATGAGCCCGAGGTCGAAACTGCCCTCCGTGAGCTGTTGGTGGATACCGTCCTGCCGGTCCGCGATCACTTCCACCTGTGTCGAGGGATGGGTGGCGCGGAACTCACGGATGGCTGGTGCGAGGAGCGTGACCGTGGCCGCGTTCACCGTGCCCAGTCGCAGCCTTCGGCTGGTCTGATGCTGATCGTCAGCGGCCTGACGTAGCCGGTCGACCGCGTCCAGCACCTCGGCGATGTGCGGCAGCAGTTCACGTCCCTCGTCGCTGATCCTCGCCCCGGAACGTCTGCGTTCCAGGAGTACCACTCCCAGTTCCCGCTCCAGGTTCCGCAGTGTCTCGCTCAACGCTGGCTGAGACAGGTGCAACTCCTCTGAGGCACGACGCAAAGAC
>NZ_JAGMUE010001276.1:0-614 GCF_019049165.1 Streptomyces sp. AC627_RSS907 | reverse complement strand
CCCTTGGCCGGGTCGGTGACGACCTTCATCTCCTCGTCGGCCAACTGCTTGACCGTGTCGAGCGCGAGAATGATCTTCTGGCCCTTGCCGCGCGCGGCGAGCAGCGACTTCTCGACGGAGACCGGGTGCACCGTGTCGCCGTTGGCGAGGATGGCGCCCTGCTTTAGCACCTCACGGGCGCACCACAGGGAGTAGGCGTTGTTCCACTCCTCGGCCTTGTCGTTGTCGATGAGGGTGAGGCGGACGCCGTACTTGCGCTCCAGCGCCTCCTTGCGCTCGTACACCGCTTCCTTGCGGTAGCCCACGACGATGGCGACGTCGGTGAGACCCACCTCGGCGAAGTTGCCCAGCGTGAGGTCGAGCACGGTCGTGGTGCCCTCCCCCGCCGGGTCCACGGGCACCAGGGCCTTGGGCAGGGTGTCGGTGTAGGGGCGCAGACGCCGCCCGGCGCCTGCCGCCAGCACGAGGCCGATCATGCGGGTTCTCCTGATTCGTCGTGTACAGCGGGTGCTCCGGAGGAGACCCAGAAGCGGATGCTCTCGATGAGCACCGCCAGCGCCAGGGCGACTGCCAGTGCCGTCAGCGCGATGGTGAAGCCAGTGCCGTGCAGCAGG
>NZ_JAGMUE010001275.1:0-564 GCF_019049165.1 Streptomyces sp. AC627_RSS907 | reverse complement strand
ACGCTGACCAGCCGCACGCCGAACAGGTTCAGCGTGGCGTGTACGAGCAGGATGGCGACGAAGATCAGCATGGTTGACTCGGGCGTCGGATCGAATCCCCATTGCAGGTTGAGTACGGCGCCGGTGAACAGGGCAGCGCCGTAGTCGATTCCGGCGATGGCGCCGAGCAGTCCCAGGAGATTGAGCCATCCCGTGTACCAGCCCCATTTACGGCCACCCAGGCGGTCGGCCATGTAATACAGGGCGCCCGACGTGGGATAGGCGCTGGTCACCTCGGCCAGTGCGAGGCCGACGAACAGGACGAAGAGTCCGACGCCGATCCAGCCCCACAACATCACCGCGGGGCCGCCGGTGCCGAGGCCGAAGCCGTAGAGCGTCATACAGCCGGAGAGCACCGAAATGACCGAGAAACTGATCGCGAAGTTTCCGAAGTGCCCCATGCGGCGGGCCAGCACCGGTTGGTAGCCCAGCTCGCGCAGCCGTTGCTCCTCGTCGCGCTGCGCCGCCTCGTGCGGCGCGGCGGAGCCCGAACGGGACCATTTTGTAGGGGCCATGACACGTACC
>NZ_JAGMUE010000130.1:0-3024 GCF_019049165.1 Streptomyces sp. AC627_RSS907 | reverse complement strand
CGCCACCACGTCACCCACCACACCCGCCACCACGTCACCCACCACACCCGACGCCACATCAGCCCCCACACCCGCCACCACGTCACCCACCGCGCCCGGCACCGCATCAGTCAGCGCGCAAGCCCGCACGCCACCACCCGCCCTCCCGGCACCCACCACCGCCGCCCTCATGCGCTCCCGCCCGTCTCCGCCAGCGCCCGCTCCCAGAACTCCCGGCAGAAGCGCGCCAACGGCCCGCGTGCGGTCGCGCCCGGGGGACGCCTGCTCTCGGTGGCGCGCAGCAGCCCGGACTCGACGGGCACCTCGCCCGCCAGGGGCAGTCCGAGCAGCCGGGCCACCTCCCGGTCGTCGAGTCCGGAGGCGTACGGCCCGCGTACCGCGACCCGGAGATCGCGCAGGACCATGCCGACCGCGGCTGCCACCCGGCCGGCCGCCGCGACGGCCCGCAGTTCGGCCGGGACGACGAGGAGCCCGACGTCGAGCTGGGCCAGGACCTCGGCGACCCCGTCGTCGATCCGGCGCGGCAGGTCGACGACGACCGTGCCGCCCCGGCGCCGGGCCGCGGCGAGCACCGCTCGTACGGCCGGGGGCGGCACCGCGACGCAGTCCCCCCGGTCCCAGCTGAGCACCCGCAGCGAATGCAACTCGGGCAACGACTCCTCCAGAGCACCGCCGCCCACCCGCCCGCGAGAGGCCGCGAACGCGGGCCACCTCAGGCCCTCGGCCGTTTCGCCGCCGAGGAGGACGTCGATGCCGCCGCCCAGCGGATCGGCGTCCACCAGGAGGCTGCGCAGTCCCTCCCGCGCGGAGGTCACCGCGAGCGCGCAGGCCAGGGTGGACGCGCCGGCGCCGCCCCGGCCGCCGATGACGCCGACGGTGAGCGCCGGCCGGCCGACGCCCTCGGTCACGTCGGCGATGCGGTCGACCAGCCACTGTTCGCCGTCGGGCAGCATCAGCACGTGCTCGGCGCCGATCTCGATGGCGCGGCGCCAGACCCCGGAGTCGTCCTGGTCGCGACTCACCAGCACCACGCCCCGTCTCCGGGCGGCTCCGCGCACGCGCCGCGCGGCATCGTCACCCACCAGGACGAGCGGGGCGGCCTCCCAGCCTCCCCGTTGTCCGGTGGCCGGGGACACCTGGGGTTCCGCCGGTACCGCGGGCACCGAGTGGTGCACCTCAGGCGTGGCGCCGGCCGCCGCGCACAGGCGCAACAGGTCGTCGAGCAGTTCGGTGTCCTCGGTGACGATCAGCGGGCCGCTCTGCCGCCCTCCGGCAGCGGACGGCGGATCGTCCGTGATGGTTCCGGTCATGACCACATCCCCTTCGCCGTGATGCGCGCGATGCGTGGTGCGGTGCGTGGTGCCCCGCCCACTCACGGGGTCCTCCGCCGTCTCGCACGGCCTCGCTCGGCATCTCGTGACTTCTCACGCGGCCCTTCCGGCCGCGCGATTCCCCACCGCGAAGACCCGGCGACCGGGCTCCACGGGAAGACCGGCGTGAACGACCGACGTGAACGCCGACGTGAACGGCGCCTTGAACCTCGGTCGAAACCAGTCCTACGCGTCCGGCAAACGGAGCCGGCCGTAACTCGGCGCGGCCCGGACGCTGACGCATGGGAATCACGGTGCAGTGATCCGGGAAATCGTGTGGATCTTGGTCCAAAACTGAGGACAACTCGGTGGCTGTGAATATCGCCGTCACCCGAACCGGTGAGCGTCACCCCGCCCAACCCGTCACCGTTCACCCCCGCGCACAACCTCCACAGAGCAGTCTGACGACTACACACCGTAGTGAGTCATGGACGCGTCAAAGGATCCTTGCCATCACCACAACGCGAGGCCCGGACCACCGAGAAGAAGGGAAAACCCACCCGGACATGCGACGACCCCCGCCGGGGGGGAGAGCGGGGGTCGTCTCCACGGCCGACTCGGGGGGGGGAGGAGTCGGACCGGGTTAGCACGGTCGCGAACGATCCGTGACTTCCATGGTGTACCCGAGAGCTCTCTCAGGCAAACCCACGCGCCCCACCTTACGCCGAATGGGCTGCGCCTATGCTCGGGGCCGTGGAAAACCACTCCTTGCCTCGCTCCATGCCCCGCACAGCGGCCTTCTTCGACCTGGACAAGACGGTCATTGCGAAGTCGAGCACACTCACCTTCAGCAAGTCGTTCTACCAGGGCGGACTGATCAACCGCAGGGCTGTCCTGCGCACCGCCTATGCCCAGTTCGTCTTCCTGGCGGGCGGCGCCGACCACGACCAGATGGAGCGGATGCGTGAGTACCTGTCCGCCTTGTGCCGCGGCTGGAACGTCGAACTGGTCAAGGAACTCGTCGCCGAGACGCTGCACGAACTGATCGACCCGATCATCTACGACGAGGCCGCCTCCCTCATCGAGGAGCACCACACCGCCGGCCGCGATGTCGTGATCGTCTCCACGTCGGGCGCCGAGGTCGTGGAGCCGATCGGCGAGCTCCTCGGCGCGGACCGGGTGGTGGCGACGCGCATGATCGTGGGCGACGACGGCTGCTTCACCGGGGAGGTGGAGTACTACGCGTACGGCCCCACCAAGGCGGAGGCAATCCGGGAGCTGGCCGAGTCAGAGGGGTACGACCTGGCCCGCTGCTACGCCTACAGCGACTCGGTGACCGACCTGCCGATGCTCGAGTCCGTCGGACATCCCCATGCGGTGAACCCGGACCGGGCGCTGCGTCGCGAGGCCCTGGCGCGCGAGTGGCCGATTCTCGATTTCCACCGTCCGGTGCGGCTCAAGCAGCGGCTCCCCGGCCTGTCCGTACCGCCGCGCCCCGCGCTCGTCGCCGCTGCGGCGATAGGTGCCGCGGCGGCCACCGCGGGCCTCGTCTGGTACGCGAGCCGGCGGCGTTCGGCAGCCGCCTGACCGCTCCTCGTCCGCACCCCCGCATCGGCAGCCTCATCCACGCCCCCATGCCCCCCTCGCCGCATCTCTTCCACTGCGCACCCCTCAACCCCCACCCCTTCACCCCTCACCCGCAACCTCACCCGCG
>NZ_JAGMUE010001274.1:0-639 GCF_019049165.1 Streptomyces sp. AC627_RSS907 | reverse complement strand
CCGCACGGCGGGCGCCGGGACGCGGCGCCCGCCACCGGGGGAGGGGCGGAGGGAGCGCCACGGGTCGAGGCGGAGTGGGTCGACGGCGGGCGCGCCGCGCCCCGGCGCGCCGTGCCGGGCGCGGCGCGCCCACGACGGCACGCCGACGGCGTACGGCGGAACGGGGCGCCGGAGGCTGCCGTGCGGTACGCGGTGGTGCTGGCCGTGGTGGTGGGCGTGCAGTTCATGGTCACGCTGGACGCCTCCGTGGTGAACGTGGCGCTGCCGGACATGCGCGGTGACCTGGGGTTCAGCGAGCCCGGGCTGTTATGGGTGGTCAACGCCTACACGCTGGTCTTCGGCGGCTTCCTGCTGCTCGGCGGGCGGGCCGCCGACTTCTTCGGGCTGCGGCGCGTGCTGTGGCTCGGGCTCGGCCTGTTCGGGCTCGCGAGCCTGGCGGGCGGCCTCGCCCAGGCGCCGCCCGCGCTGGTGGCGGCGCGCGCGGTGCAGGGGCTCGGCGCCGCCGTCCTGGCGCCGGTCGCCCTGACCATCGTCACCACCGTCTTCCCCGCCACGGGCCGGGCCCGCGCGCTCGGGCTGTGGAGCGCCGCTGGCGCGGCCGGCGGCGCCTCCGGCGTGCTGATCGGCGGCGTGCTGACC
>NZ_JAGMUE010001273.1:0-570 GCF_019049165.1 Streptomyces sp. AC627_RSS907 | reverse complement strand
CACCAGGGCGTCGGCGCCGGCCCTCGCCTTGCCGAGGTCGGCACTGTTGCCATGCACATCACTGACCACGTGAACTCGCATGCGGCTCACCTTATGCCCGTTAAGCAGCTCGCCGGAAGGGCCCCCACCTGCGGTTACTTCCGCGTCACCCGGGTTTGGGACTACTGTGCGCGAAGCCAGCTTCCAAGTGTGTGACGCATCAAACATCTAGGCGTGACCCCTATCCCCTAGCCGTACCGATGGGTAACGTCCGGGCAGTCCTACACCTCTGCCTGATGGACCGCAGCCGACGCAGCACGCCACAGCGACGTGGCGCCGGCGCCCGACGAGGAGCAGCAGTCTTGCGCGAGTTCAGCCTCCCGGCCCTCTATGAAGTACCGGCCGACGGCAATCTGACGGACCTCATCCGGCGCAACGCCGCCCAGCACCCGGACGTTCCCGTGCTGGGACGCAAGGTCGACGGCCGCTGGCAGGACGTCACGGCGGCGACCTTCCTGGCCGAGGTCAGGTCCGTGGCCAGGGGACTGATCGCCTCCGGCGTGCGCCCCGGCGACCGGGTCGGGCTGAATT
>NZ_JAGMUE010001272.1:0-695 GCF_019049165.1 Streptomyces sp. AC627_RSS907 | reverse complement strand
ACCTGACCCCGGCCACGGGCACCGTACGCGTCGACGGGCGCCCCGTGGCCGACTGGAGCCCGGGCGAGTTGGCGTTGCGCCGGTCCGTGCTGCCCCAGTCCGCCGCGCTGTCCTTCCCGTTCACGGTGGAGGAGGTGGTACGGATGGGCCGCGCCCCGTGGGTGGGCACGCCGGCGGAGGACGAGGACGATCCGGCGGTGGCGGCGGCCATGGTCACCACGGAGGTGGCCGCGTTCGCCGACCGCCCCTTCGGCGCGCTCTCCGGCGGCGAGCGCGCCCGTACCGCGCTGGCCCGGGTGTTGGCCCAGCGCACGGCCCTGCTGCTGCTCGACGAGCCGACGGCCGCGCTGGACCTGCGCCACCAGGAGTTGGTGCTGCGGGTGTGCCGGGAGCGGGCCGCGGCGGGGGACGCCGTCGTCGTGGTCCTGCACGACCTGGGGTTGGCCGCGGCGTACGCGGACCGCACCGCCGTGCTGCACGGCGGGCGGATCGCGGCCGACGGGCCGCCGGACGAGGTGTTCGGTGAGGAACTGCTGTCGGCCGTCTACCGGCAGCCGGTCGAGGTGCTGCCGCACCCGCGGACCGGGGTGCCGCTGGTGGTGCCCCGCCGCGACGGCCGGGGCACCGAGGCGCCCGCCCGGCTCGGCTGACGGGCCGGTCCCCGGGGCCTGGCCCGGGCCCGCCCCGTATAGGGT
>NZ_JAGMUE010001271.1:0-867 GCF_019049165.1 Streptomyces sp. AC627_RSS907 | reverse complement strand
GAGCGCGGCGCGGGACTGGGCGGCGGGCACCTCCAGCCGGTCCAGCAAGCTGATCCACGGCGGGCTGCGGTACCTGGAGATGCTCGACTTCGCCCTCGTACGCGAGGCGCTGAAGGAGCGCGGGCTGCTGCTGGAGCGGCTCGCGCCGCACCTGGTCAAGCCGGTGCCGTTCCTGTACCCGCTGCAGCACAAGGGCTGGGAGCGGCTGTACGCGGGCTCGGGCGTCGCCCTCTACGACGCCATGTCGGTCTCCTCGGGGCACGGCCGCGGGCTGCCCGTCCACCGCCACCTGACGCGCGGCCGTGCGCTGCGCGTGGCGCCCGCTCTGCGCAAGGACGCGCTGGTGGGCGCGTTGCAGTACTACGACGCCCAGATGGACGACGCGCGCTTCGTGACGACCCTGGTGCGCACCGCCGCCTCGTACGGCGCGACCGTGGCCAACCGCGCCCGCGTCGTCGGCTTCCTGCGCGAGGGCGAGCGCGTCGTCGGGGCCCGGGTCTCCGACCTGGAGCAGGGCGGCGAGTTCGAGGTGCGCGCCCGACAGGTCGTCAACGCCACCGGGGTGTGGACCGACGACACCCAGGCCATGATCGGCGAGCGCGGCCAGTTCCACGTCCGCGCCTCCAAGGGCATCCACCTGGTCGTGCCCAAGGACCGCATCCACTCCACGACCGGGCTGATCCTGCGCACCGAGAAGAGCGTGCTGTTCGTCATCCCCTGGGGCCGGCACTGGATCATCGGCACCACGGACACCGACTGGGACCTGGACAAGGCGCACCCCGCCGCCTCCAGCGCCGACATCGACTACCTGCTCGAACACGTCAACTCGGTGCTCGCGACGCCGCTCACCCGGGACGACGTGGAGGG
>NZ_JAGMUE010001270.1:0-623 GCF_019049165.1 Streptomyces sp. AC627_RSS907 | reverse complement strand
CTCTTCTTCTCGTCTTCTGTCTTCTGGCCGGTCGCGCCTTCTCGCCGTGTCAGGCATCGGACCTGAAGGCTTCCGGTTTTCTTGAATGAGCAGTCAAATAAGCGAGCAGGGGTGCGCCAGGTGCGAGACAGGCTCGGGCCATCCCCGGCGCACAGGGTTCGGTCAGACAGGCGACGACGGCCGCGCGAGGGCGCCGCAGCGCCAGAAGGTGCGGTACGGCGCGACGCGGGGCGCGCCCCCGGGCCGGAGGTGAGGGGAGAAACGGGGCGAGAGGGGTGGCGGGCCCCGTCGCGACAGCTCAGTCCAGGAGGGCCAGCGCCCGCTCCACGGTGTCCTTCAGGAAGCGCTCGCGCACCGGGGTCTTACCCACGACGCGGACCCCCTGGAGCAGCGTGACCAGGAACCTGGCCAGCGACGCGGGGTCCTTGTCCGGCGCCAACTCGCCCTCGGCACGGGCCCGGACGAGCGCCCCCATGATGGCCGTCTCCAGGGATTCCAGGCCGGTGGCCACCCGCCGGCGCGCCCCCTCGTCTGCGGGCAGTTCGACCGCGGTGTTGGTCATCAGGCAGCCCTTGTGGTCCTCGTCCGCCAGCGCGCCCTCCACGTAGAAGCGGACCAGGCCG
>NZ_JAGMUE010001269.1:0-666 GCF_019049165.1 Streptomyces sp. AC627_RSS907 | reverse complement strand
GGCTGTGGCTCGCGGTCGTCGTCCTCACCCCGCTCGCCGCCTTCGAGACGGTCGCCGGTCTGCCGAGTGCCGTGCGCTACCGGCAGCGGGTGCGGCGGGCGGCCGAGCGGGTCCACGAGGTGTTGGACGCGCCGTCGCCGGTCCGCGAACCGGACCCGGCAGCGACCCCGCCGGAGCAGCCGCACCCGCTGGTCGTACGGGGACTCACGGCGCGCTATCCGGGGCAGCGGCGGCCGGCCGTCGCCGAGTTGGACCTGGAGCTGGTGGCGGGGCGGCGGGTGGCCGTGGTCGGGCCGTCCGGTTCGGGCAAGACCACGCTCGCGCAGGTGCTGCTCCGCTTCCTCGACCCGGAGGCGGGGACGTACACGCTGGCCGGTGCGGACGCCACGGGACTGGCCGGGGACGCCGTGCGCCGGCTGGTGGGGCTGTGCGCGCAGGACGCGCACCTCTTCGACAGCTCGCTGCGCGAGAACCTGCGGCTGGCCCGGCCGGGGGCGAGCACGGACGAGTTGCGGGCGGCGTTGGCCGGGGCCCGGCTGCTCGACTGGGCCGACGGGCTGCCGGACGGCCTCGACTCGCTGGTCGGCGAGCACGGCGCCCGGCTCTCCGGTGGCCAGCGCCAACGGCTGGCGCTGGCCAGGGCGCTGCGCGCCGACTTCCCCGTAC
>NZ_JAGMUE010001268.1:0-617 GCF_019049165.1 Streptomyces sp. AC627_RSS907 | reverse complement strand
CCACACGGGGAATCCGTGGAATTCGCCCCTGATTCACCCGGTCGTTTCGTGACGCAGAAATCCTCCTCTTACACGAAATTTTCCTAGGCGATGGAGATCCGCACGTCATGACCCACCCTGTGCCCGAATGGGCCGACCCCCAGGTGCCCTCGGAATCGCTCGACCCGCAGGGGCTCAGCCGTCGAGGGTTGATGCGTCGCGCCGGCCTGTTCGGAGCGGGGTTCGCCGCCGCTTCCCTGCCCCTTCCCGCGCTGGCCGACGGACACGGGCGCGGGCAGGGCGGGGGACACGGTCATCACGGCCACGGTCACGGCGGGCACGGCCACGCCCCCGACCTGGTCTACCTGGTCGGGGACCACCACAACCACACCGTCTACAGTCACGACGCCAAGTACACGTTCTCCCAAATAGCCTCGGCGGGGCGGAAGTTCGGCCTTGACTGGATGGTCTTCACCGAGCACAGCAACATCGGCCACGCCGCGTTCGGTGCCGCGCGCGAGCACCGCGAGATCCTGCGGGCCCGTGCCGAGAACAGGCGCATGCTGATCTTCCAGGGCCTTGAGTGGTACATCCCCGGTGCCGAACACTGCACCGTCTTCTCACCGCCCGGCCGACAC
>NZ_JAGMUE010001267.1:0-739 GCF_019049165.1 Streptomyces sp. AC627_RSS907 | reverse complement strand
GCGGCGGTGAGCTGCTGACGGAGGCCGGACTCCTGCCCGACGTGGTCCACACCTCGCTCCAGAAGCGCGCCATCCGCACCGCGCAGCTCGCCCTGGAAGCCGCCGACCGGCACTGGATTCCCGTGCACCGCTCCTGGCGGCTGAACGAGCGGCACTACGGCGCGCTCCAGGGCAAGGACAAGGCGCAGACCCTGGCCGAGTTCGGCGAGGAGCAGTTCATGCTCTGGCGCCGCTCGTACGACACCCCGCCGCCCCCGCTGGAGGACGGCGCCGAGTACTCCCAGAGCGACGACCCGCGCTACGCCGACATCCCGAGCGAGCTGCGCCCGCGCACGGAGTGCCTCAAGGACGTCGTCGTGCGGATGATGCCGTACTGGTACGACGGCATCATCCCCGACCTCCTCGCGGGCCGCACCGTCCTGGTCGCCGCGCACGGCAACAGCCTCCGCGCCCTGGTCAAGCACCTCGACGGCATCTCCGACACCGACATCGCGGGCCTCAACATCCCCACCGGTATCCCCCTCTCCTACGAGCTGGACGCCGACTTCCGCCCGACCAACCCGGGCGGCACCTACCTCGACCCGGAGGCGGCGAAGGCCGCCATCGAGGCGGTCAAGAATCAGGGCAAGAAGAAGTAGCCCCGCCTCCTCGGCCCCAACGCCCGAACGGCCCCTCACCCGCGGCATCGCGCCCGGCGGGGGGCCGTTCCCGTAGCCGGGCCACGGGCCGCCCGCCCGGC
>NZ_JAGMUE010001266.1:0-752 GCF_019049165.1 Streptomyces sp. AC627_RSS907 | reverse complement strand
AGCCCGCCGCGGCCACCCCAGCCACGGACGGCGACCCCGACAGGGCCAGCGCCGAACAGTTGGCCGCGGGGCTCCTCCTGCTGCACGCGGAGCGCATGTCGCTGCTCGCGCGCGAACAGCGCACGCGGGACCGCTTCACCGCCCTGCACCCGGAGGTCCCGGTGGCCGAGGTCGCGGCGCTCCCGGGCGACGTTCACGACCTGGTCGGCCTGCGCGCGGTGGGCGACCGCCTGGCGGCACAGCGCTCCTGAACAACGCGCCCGGGCACCGCCCGGCTCAGGTCCCGGCGCGCCCTGACCAGGGAACGGGCCTGGCGAGGGTGGGCTCCGTTCGGCGCCGGACCGATGCGCCCCGGACCTCGCCGCCAGGGCGTGTCCCACGCACGGCGTCGGGTGGGCTGTACGCAAGGCAGGACAGCGACACGGAGCACCTGGCGGCGCGCGCGGACAGGCGAACCACGAGGTGGTCGAGCGGCGACGGGCTGTGGGCCCGCTAGCCGGCCGATCGGCAAAAGGCGCGCTATGCCCGGCATGTCAGACTCATTTCCAGCCACTGTCGCGCACCACCCAGGCCGGCGCTCCCCGGCGGAACACGCGCGGGCCGACGGACTTCCCAGCCGGCCACCACGACCACCGGCACCGCCCACTCAGGGCGCAGGCCAGCAGCTCCCGCTGGGCGAACAACGGCAGGCACGCACGCGCGCCACGACGGGGGCAGCGATGCCGCGTGGCAACACGACAAGGGGCAACGCG
>NZ_JAGMUE010001265.1:0-947 GCF_019049165.1 Streptomyces sp. AC627_RSS907 | reverse complement strand
GGCCGGGAATCGCTTCCCGGCCCGGGCTCAGTCGTCGTTGAGCAGCGACAGGTCCTGGTTGCCGCGCGGCACCGCGACCGTGCCCCGGTCGTCCGGCAGTCCCTGGATGGTGAACATCGGCATGCCGCCCGCCTTCACCTCAAGCAGCCGGGACGCGTACACCGGCCCGCCGTCCAGGCGCTCGACCGTCACCGCGTAGGAGCCCTTCGCGCCGTCGGGGCGGGGCGGGTCGAGGGCGAGCGTCGTACCGGCCTTGACCGTGACCTCCCGGCTGGCCGGGCCGCCGCCCTGGCTCCCGGCCGACGAGGTGACCCGCACGGTCGCGGCCTCGTCGGGCGCGGTCAGGGTCAGCGTGCTGCCCTTGGACCGGTTGTCGGCCACCGTGCCGCGGCTCTCGATCGGCGTGGAGGCCGGGATGAACGCCGTCTCCTGCTGGTCGCCCTTGCCCCGCGTCACGCGCAGCGCGGCCACGAACGGCGCCGCGCCGCTGCCCTGCGGCGTGAGCACGAGCGAGCCCGGCTCGCCCTTGGTGAGGTCGCCCAGGTCGATCGCGCTGGTCATCCGGCTCTTGACGCTCAGCTTCTCGTGGCCGGCCGGGGTGAGGGAGCCGGAGGGGCCGGAGAGCTGGATCTTCAGGTCGGCGTCGCCCGAGCCCGTGGCGTAGGCGACCAACCGGACCGAGGTGGCGTCCTTCGGGATGCCGGGGAGCACCGCGCGGGTGCCGGGCGAGGCCGCGGCCGGCAGCCAGTCGCTGCCGATGTTGGCGTCCACGGCCTGCACGCTGGCGCCGATGCGACCGGAGCGCACCGCCGCGTGCAGGGTCACGTTGATGGTCGGCTTGCTGACCAGGGTGGAGAGCAGTACGGGTTTGGTGGAGTGCGGCGGGATGTTGATCGACTCGCCGCTGGGCGCCTCCAGCCGGCCGTTCTCGCCGTACAGCTCCAGGT